>DASZQQ010000362.1:0-3372 GCA_035549595.1 Caulobacteraceae bacterium | reverse complement strand
GCGATGGCGGCGAAGGACCGGGCGTGGTCTTGGGTGAAGAGCCTCATCGGAACACCAGGACGTACATCAGGGTCGTATTGGCGATCAGCATCAGGACCGCCGTCGGGATCTGCGCACGGATCACGCCGTAGCGGTCGGGCAGCTCCAGCAGCGCGGCCGGGACGATGTTGAAGTTCGCCGCCATCGGCGTCACCAGGGTGCCGCAGAAGCCCGACAGCATGCCGATCGCGGCCATCACCGCCGGGTCGCCGCCGAAGCGTTGCACGATCAGCGGCAGGCCGACGCCGGCGGTCAGCACCGGGAAGGCGGCGAAGGCGTTGCCCATGATCGCGGTGAAGTGCGCCATGCCGACGCAGTAGACGATGACGGCGGCGAGCCGGCTGCCCTCGGGGATCACGGCGCCGGCGCCCTCGCCGATGATCCTGCCGACGCCGGCCAGGGCGAACACCGCGCCGAGCGCGGCCAGCATCTGCGGCAGGGCGCTGGCCCAGCCGATGGCGTCCATCAGCCGGCGCGCCTCCTGCGCCGGCGCCAGCGGCGGCGGACGGATCAGCGCCATGCCGACGCCGAGCGCCACCAGGGCGCCGAAGGTGAGGGCGATGATCGTCGCCTGCTTGACGTCGAGGATCGCCTTCCAGTCGACGCCCGGCGCCTTCACGGCCAGGGCGCCGGCGATGGCGACGGCCGGGATGACCAGGGCGACGAGGAACAGGCGATCGCCGAACCGCGCCGCCAGCGTCCGTCGCTCCTCGGCGCTGGTGGTGGCCGGCCGACCCTGGCCGAGCCCGACCGTCGCCACCGCGGCCAGCGCGAGCACCAGCAGGCCGTTGGCGAAGTCGCCGAGCCGGCTGCCGGCCAGGAAGCTGAGCGCGAAGAGGCCCCAGAAGAGGGCGTTGCGCAGCCGCCGCGGGTTCTCGCGGTCGAGGGCGCTCAAGGCCGCGATGACGGCGAACAGGACGCCGACGACGACGTAGACGAACTCGGCCGTGATCACGCCCGGGCCTCCCGCTTCAGGCGCCGGTCGAGCAGCAACAGGCGCGTCCCGTGGATGACCAGGGCCGCCAGCGCCGTCGGGATCGCCCACAGCGAGAGCTGCAGCGGCTGCACCTCGATCCCGCTCTGGGCCATGAAGCCGCGGATCAGCAGGATCGAGCCGACGGCGATGAAGATGTCCTCGCCGAAGAAGGCCGCGACGTTGTCCGCCGCCGAGGCGTGGGCGCGGATCAGGGCGCGGTCCTTGTCCGAGGGCGGTGCGCCCATCTCGTTCTCGGCCGCGGCCTCGGCCATTGGCGCCACCAGCGGCCGGACCATCGAGGCGTGGCCGCCGAACGAGGGGATGCCGAGCGCGATCGTCAGCTGACGGACGACGAAGTAGATCAGCAGCAGCCGCCCGGTGGTCGCCGCGCGGATGCGGCCGATCAGGGTGCGGGCGCGCTCCTGCAGGCCGGCCCGCTCGAGGAGGCCGATCACCGGCAGCACCAGCCAGACGATGCTGACCGTGCGGCTGTCGTTGAACGCCTTGCCGAAGGCGCTGATCACCTCGACGGGACCCATCCCGGCGGCAAGGCCGGTGACGAGGGCGGCGACCGCGACCACGGCCAGCGGATTGAACCTGAGCACGAAGCCGAGGACGACCACGGCGACGCCGGCGAGGACAAGCATGGACGCTCCTTCCCGGCGCTCCGGGACTGACGGAACCGCTACCTTGGCAGGCCGACCAGCTGGCGGGCGATGATCACGCGCTGGATCTGGCCGGTGCCCTCGACGATGTTCAGCGCCTTGGCGTCGCGGAACAGCTTGTCGATCAGCTCGTCGCCGGCGCCGGCCTCGAGGCCGACGATCTCCATGCCCAGCATGCCCGCCTCCTGGGCGATCTCGGCCGAGAGGATCTTGGCCATCGACGATTCGATCGCATTGGGCTTGCGCTCGTCCACCATCCAGGCCGCCTGAAGCGTGGCGAGCCGGGCGGCCCGCAGCTTGCGCTGCACCCGCTCGATGGCGTCGCGGACGCGCGGGTGCTTGGCCGAGCCGGCCTCACGCGCGAACCGCCGCGCCTCGTCCAGCGCCGCGCGGGCGACGCCGAGCGCGCTGGCCGCGACGCCGACGCGGGCGGTGTTGAGCGCGCCCATGGTGGCGCCATAGGCGCTGGACCCGCCGGCCCGCTCCTCGCGCCGCTCGCCGCCGAGGATGTTCTCGGCCGGCACCTCGCAGTCCTCCAGCGAGAAGGTCACGGACTCGTAGCTGCGCAGGCCCATCTTCTTCTCGACCTTCATGCCGGTGAGGCCGGGGGTCCCCTTCTCAACGAAGAAGCTGCGCTGGCCGGCCCGGCCCTTGGTCGGATCGAGCGTCGCCTGGACCAGGATCCACTCGGCCCGCTTGGCGTTGCCGATGAAGCACTTGGCGCCGTTCAGCACCCAGCCGCGGTCGGTGCGCGCCGCGCGGGTGCGGAAGGCCGCGGTGTCGGAGCCGCCACCGGGCTCGGTGAGGGCGAAGCTCGCCCACATCGGCTCCTTCATGCCGTCGAACATCCCCAGGAACCAGGCCTTCTGCTCGCTCGTACCGCCGGCCATGACCGCGCCGGTGGGAAAGCCGGAGCCGGGCGTCGCCACGCCCATGCCGCGGTCCCAGTAGGCGCCCTCCTCGCCGAGGATCACCGAGCGGACCATGCGCCCCTCCGGCGTCTCGGCCGCCTCGACGCGGGCGCGGCCACGCTCGACGTACTTGCGGAAATAGGGGTGCTCTGGCGGCAGGGGCGCGGCGTTGCGGTCGGCCTCGAGGCCGGCCGGCCGAACCTCGGCGCGACCCCAGGCGCGGGTCTCCTCGACGAGGCCGGCGAGCTCGCGACTGATCTTCACTTCCATCGCTCAGGCCTCCTCGAACGCAGCGGCGAGGACGTCCGGATGCGCGGCCGCCTCGTCCTGGGCGCGGTGGACGCCGCCGGCCAGCAGCCCCAGTGCTCGGGCGTCGCGCATCGCCTTCTCGACCGGGAAGTCGCGCATGAAGCCGTGCCCGCCCAGAATCTGCACCCCGTTCGGCCCGACGAAGCGGCTCGCCTCGACCGCCTCGACGAAGGCGGCGGCGCTGGCCTGGACCGCGTCACGCCCGGCGTCGATGCGGCGCGCGGCGTCTTCGACCAGCAGGCGCGCCTGCTCGACGGCGGTGAACATGTCGACGATCAGGAAGGCCAGGCCCTGGTGATGCGCGATCGGCTGGCCGAAGGCCACGCGGCCTTGCGCGTACTCGCGCGAGAAGGCGGCCGCGTCCTGCAGCACGCCGACGATCAGGCTGGCGACATAGAGCCGGACGCGCGCCAGCGCCTCGGCGGCGGGACCGGCGCCCGACCAGCGTGCGGCGGGCTCGCCGGAGACGCTC
>DASZQQ010000361.1:0-19309 GCA_035549595.1 Caulobacteraceae bacterium | reverse complement strand
AGGGTCACCCTCACGGCGCAAGGCGGCGCAGTTCGATGGTCGTGACCTGGCGGGCGGAGCGGGCGGGGCGCTGGTCGGACTCGACGACGAGGCGGAACGGGCCGTCGTGGGGGCCGAGCGCATGGCCCTCGCCGTCCTGGTCGGCCAAGAGGATGCGGTCCTTGCGCATCGCCGGGTCTGTTTCGGCGAGGGCGAAGACGACTCGGTAGCCGTCCGCGGCGGTGACGACCACCGCGTCGGCCAGTTCGGGCCCACGCAGCGTCTTGCCCGCCGGCGCGCCGACCCGCGCCAGGATCAGACCCAGCGGCACGCCGCGCACGGCGATCGTCTTGCCCTCGCCGGTGATCGTCATCGGCTCGTGCGGCAGGGCGGCGACGTCCGCCGCCGACAGCGTCGCCGCCTGGCCGTCGAGGCCCTTCAGAGCCAGCCCCTCGGCGTGGGCGGCGACGGCGGCGAGGCTGAGGGTCAGGGCGGCGATGAGGCGTCGCATGGCGGTCTCCGGCTTTACAGGCGCCATCGTTATGCGGTTCTACTGCATAACGCCATGCCCGACACCGCCCTCACCGCCTCCCCGTCCCTTCGCCGCGGCGACGCCGCCGGCGCGGGGGCCGAGCGCATCGCCCTCGTCGAAGCGATCGCCGCGACCGGATCGATCTCCGCGGCCGCGAAGGCCGTGGGCCTGAGCTACCGCGCGGCCTGGGACGCGATCCAGGCGCTGAACAACCTGTTCGACCGTCCGCTGGTCGTCGCCGGCCCGGGCGGCAAGGGCGGCGGCGGCGCGCGGGTCACCGACGAGGGCCGCGCCGTGGTCCGCGGCTTCAAGCGCATGGAGGCCGACCTCGCCCGCGCGCTCGCCGCCCTGCGCGCCGAGCTCGGCGGCGAAGTCCCGGCCGGCCTGATGTGGAGCCTTTCGATGCGAACCAGCGTCCGCAACGCCCTGAAGGGGACGGTGCGCCAGATCCGCGACGGCGCGGTCAACGCCGAGGTCGACGTCGCCGTCGCCCCCGGCGTCGAGGTCGTCGCCATGGTCACGCGCAGCAGCGTCGCCGACCTCGGCCTCGCCCCCGGCGCGCCGGTCATCGCCCTCATCAACCCCAGCGTCATCATCCTCGCCCGTGAGGCCGAGATGGGCCGCTCGTCGGCCCGCAACCGGCTCGTCGGCATCGTCGCCCGCCGCGAGGACGGCGCCGTCAACAGCGAGCTCACGCTCGACCTCGGCGAGGGCAAGACGCTCGCCGCCACCATCACCCGCGACAGCGCCGAGGAGCTCGACTTCCGCGAGGGCGAGCGGCTGTGCGCGCTCGTCAAGGCCTCGCACGTGATCCTGGTCGCCGAATGAAGAACCGCCGTCCCCTGCTGAAGGGCCTCCTGGCCGCCCTGACCCTCGTCGCCGCGAGCCTCGCCGCCCTGCCCGCCGCCGCGCAGGACGCCGTCACCGTGTTCGCCGCCGCCTCGCTGAAGAACGTGCTCGACGAGGCCGGCGCTGCGTACACGGCCCGGACGGGCGTGCCGGTGCGCTTCTCCTACGCCGCCTCGTCCGCCCTCGCCCGGCAGATCGAGCAGGGCGCGCCGGCCGACGTCTTCATCTCCGCCGACGCCGACTGGATGGACTACGTCCAGCAGCGCAGTCTGATCGCGCCGGCGAGCCGCCGCGACCTGGTGACCAACCACCTGGCTTTGATCGCGCCCGCCGGCTCGCGGGCCACCCTCCGCCTCGCCCGCGGCGCGCCCCTGGCCGCCGCGCTGGGGACGAACGGCCGCCTCGCCATCGCCGGGCCGGAAGTGCCCGCCGGCCGCTACGGCCGCGCCGCCCTGACCAGCCTCGGCCTGATGGACCAGGTGGCAAGCCGCCTCGCCCCGGCCGAGAACGTCCGCGCCGCCCTCGCCTTCGTCGCCCGCGGCGAGACCCCGCTGGGCATCGTCTACGACACCGACGCCAGGGTGGAGCCCAAGGTCCGCATCGTTGCCCTGTTCCCGGACGCCAGCCACCCGCGCATCGTCTACCCGGCCGGCCTGGTCGCCGGCTCCCGCTCCGCCTCGGCCGGCGCCTTCCTGGCCTGGCTCGAGGGCCCGCAGGGCGGCGCCATCTTCCGCAAATACGCCTTCACCCCGCTGCGGGCGCGATAAGCTTTCCGGCGAAGCCGGACTTGAGTCTGACGCTGCGTCAGAGGAGCACGGGCTGACCGCAGCCAATCCTCCGTGAACCTCTGTGAACCTCTGTGTCCTCTGTGGTCGGATGCGGCCTTCGCGAGAGTTCCGGCTTCGCCGGAAGGGTCGGCCTAAGCCGCCGCGCCGCAGGCGGCGTGGGCCTTGAGCACCCGCTCGGTCGAGGCCGGGTACTTGGCCAGGAGCGCGGCGGGGCGGATGGGGCGGCGGACGAGGTCGCCGCCGCAGTTGGGGCAGACGTTCGCGAAACGGGTCTCGGCGCAGCCGGCGCAGAAGGTGCATTCGAAGGTGCAGATGCGGGCCTCGGCGCTCGCCGCCGGCAGGTCCTTGTCGCAGCACTCGCAGTTGGGCTTCAGGATCAGCATATCGCGCTCCGATCTGTCGCACCGCGTCGTGCGTTGACCCGGCGCCTCCTGGGCACTACCTACGCGGCCGTTTGCCCACACGGAAGGATTCCAAAGCCGATGACGCACGACCTGCTGCCTGGCGTCACCGGCGTTCTCGCCCTCGCCGACGGAACCATCCTGCAGGGGATCGGCGTCGGCGCCGTCGGCGATGCGGTCGGCGAGGTGTGCTTCAACACCGCCATGACCGGCTATCAGGAGATCCTGACCGACCCCTCGTACATGGCCCAGATCGTGGCCTTCACCTTCCCGCACGTCGGCAACGTGGGGACCAACACCGACGACCTCGAGCAGGTCTCGGGCGCGGCCGAGACCGCCGCCCGCGGCGCCATCTTCCGCGACGTCCCGACGGCGCCGGCCAACTGGCGCGCCAACTCCGACCTCGACGGCTGGCTGAAGCGGCGCGGTGTCGTGGCGCTCGCCGGCGTCGACACCCGCTCGCTGACCAAGGCGATCCGCGAGAAGGGCATGCCGCACGGCGTCATCGCCCACAGCCCCGAGGGCAAGTTCGACCTGCCGGCCCTGGTGGAGAAGGCCAAGGCCTGGACCGGGCTCGTCGGCCTCGACCTCGCCAAGGACGCCACCTGCCTGCAGCCGTTCGAGTGGGACGAGGGCCGCTGGGACTGGCCTGACGGCTACGCCTGGCAGGACGCCGAGGCCGCCAGGTACGACGTCGTGGTCGTCGACTATGGCGTGAAGCGCAACATCCTGCGGGCCCTGGCCTCGATCGGCGCGAAGATCACCGTGGTGCCGGCCGACACCCCGGCCGTGGACATCCTCGACCGCAACCCGCACGGGGTGCTGCTCTCGAACGGCCCGGGCGACCCGGCCGCGACCGGCGCCTACGCCGTCCCGCAGATCCGCAAGCTGGTGGAAAGCGGCCTGCCGGTGTTCGGCATCTGCCTCGGCCACCAGATGCTGGCCCTCGCGCTGGGCGCCAGGACCGTGAAGATGGACCAGGGCCACCATGGCGCGAACCATCCGGTGAAGGACCTGACCACCGGCAAGGTCGAGATCGTGTCCATGAACCACGGCTTCACCGTGGACCGCGGCAGCCTGCCCGAGGGCGTGGTCGAGACCCACGTCTCCCTGTTCGACGGCACCAACGCGGGCCTGGCCGTGGACGGCAGGCCGGTGTTCAGCGTCCAGCACCACCCCGAAGCCTCCCCCGGCCCCACCGACAGCCTCTACCTCTTCCAGCGCTTCGCCGAACTGATGGACGAGCGGCGCTAGGAGCTTGCTTGCCAGGGCGGCGCGCGATCCGGGCGCCGTCTTTTGGACCACGAAGCACACCAAGCACACGAAGGGGTCCGTGCTTGCTCTGAAACGCCGCGCCGAAGGCGAGGCCGGATTTTAACGCAGAGATCGCAGAGAAGTCGCAGAGAACGCAGAGGGGCTCAGAGCCTCCGCGACCTCCGCGCCTTCTCTGCGCCCTCTGCGTTAAGATGCCCAAAGCGCCGCCGCCGGAGCCTCGCAGACCTCGCGCTTCGCGCAGCCGTTACCCGGACCCCCTTCGTGTGCTTCGTGTGCTTCGTGGTCCCAAAAACAGGCTCGCCACCTCACCCACCGGTATCTGGACGCCCCCATCGCCCGCGCCTAAGCCCGACGGCCAAGACACGAAGGAGACGTCCATGGTCGAAGCCCTCGCCGCCGTCGCCCGCGCGCCGGGCGCCGATTTCTCGCTGGAGACCGTCGAGGTCGAGGCGCCGCGGCCGGACGAGATCCTGGTGCGGGTGCATGCCGTCGGCGTCTGCCACACCGACCTGGTGTTCAAGGACGCCGCCGCGATCGCCCAGCCGGCCGTGCTCGGCCACGAGGGCGCGGGCGTCGTCGAGCAGGTCGGCTCGGCGGTGACCAAGGTGAAGGTCGGCGACCGCGTCGCCATCACCTTCCGCAGCTGCGGGACCTGCGCGCGCTGCCAGGCAGGCGACGCGGCCTACTGCTACTCCATGCCGATGCTGAACTACATCGGCATGCGCCCGGACGGGACCAAGGCGATCCACAAAGACGGCGCGGCTATCTCGTCGAACTTCTTCGGCCAGTCGTCGTTCGCCACCTACGCCCTGACCTATGAGCGCAACCTCATCCCGCTGCCGGCCGACATCCCGTTCGCCCTGGCCGCGCCGCTCGGCTGCGGCATCCAGACCGGGGCCGGCGGGGTGATGCTGGCGCTGGCGGCCAGGAAGGGCTCGTCGGTGCTGATCACCGGCGGCGGCTCGGTGGGCCTGGCCGCCGTCATGGGCGCCAGGATCCAGGGCTGCGCGAAGATCATCGTCGTCGAGCCGATGGCCGCGCGGCGCGAGCTCGCCCTGGCCCTCGGCGCCACCGACGCGATCGACCCCACGACGGCCGGCGACCTCGCCGCCGCGGTCCGCGCCATCGTCCCGACCGGGGTCGACTACGCCTTCGACACCACCGGCCGCGGCGACGTGCTGAACGCCTCGGTGCAGGCGCTCGCCCCCAAGGGCGTGCTCGGCATCGTCGGCATCCCGGCCCCCGGCACGCCGATGCCGGGCGACCTGTCGTCCATCCTCACCCTCGGCCAGACCGTGCGCGGCATCATCGAGGGCGACAGCGACCCGGAGGTCTTCATCCCCCAGCTCGTCGAGCACTGGCGCGCCGGGCGCCTGCCGCTGGAAAAGCTGGTCCGCACCTTCCCCTTCGCCGAAATCAACCAGGCCATCGCCGCCCAGCACCACGGCGACTGCGTGAAGGTGGTCCTGGAACTGCCGTAGAGGCCTCCCTTCCGGCCAAGGCGCCCTGCGGCGCGCGCTCCTTTCACCACCAAGGACACGAAGGACACTAAGAACACTAAGGCGTTCGGAGCGAACGCGCGCAGCGCCTTCCTGCCAACTGCCGCGAACGACCGGCCGCGCCGCTTCGCGTCGCAGGGCGCCTTTGTGTCCTTCGTGTCCTTCGTGTCCTTGGTGGTGAATAGAGGCGCGTCCGCCGGCCGAACGTCTGGCTCCTGGCTGCTGCTGGACGTGCAGGGCGGTCTGCGCTCTCATCCAAGGATGAAAACCTTGCCGGTGCTCATGGCCATCGCCGCGACCGTCCTGCTGGCCGGGGCGGCTGCGCCGCACTTCGCGCCGTTGCCGGCGAACGCGGAGACGTTCGTGCGGATGCCGAAAGATCCCGACGCGGCGACGATCCGGCGCGACGTCGCGGCGATCGCGGCGCTGAAGGCGGACGTCGACCCGGTGATCGAGGTGATGGTCAGCTACGACGGCGACGGCCCCTCGCCCGCCTGGCGCGCCGAGCGGGACCTCGAGCCGCGGTTCGAGGCGATCCTGGCGTCGCGCGGCGCCCACGCCCGGCTCGTGGCGACCAGCTTCACCCACTACAAGCGCGAATACTGGTTCGCGCCGGACGACGACGTCGCCCTGGTCACAGCCTTCCGCGCCCTCCCCCAGCCGCCGGGCGCCGCCATCGCCGTCCTGCGCTCGAACCTCGACGCCCTGAAGGCCCTGGCGCCGGGCCCGGGCGAACGCGCCGCCGCCCACCGCCGCTCGCCGGCGCGCAGATGAAGCTCGCCCTCGTCGCGGCAAGAGCGCCTCCCGCCAAAGTGGGAACCGGTTTGGCGATGAGGAGGCGCTCAAACTCTAAGAGACGAGCCTTCTTGTCCCGGTCAGGTCGATCCGACCTGACCGGGGAAGGCTCTAGCGAACCCAGACGGCCCAGATGGGCTGTGACCAAGGGCCGCAACGCCGTGGTGAGGCTCGCGCAGCGAAAAGACTATATCAAGTCGAAGCATGGGAGCTGGGCCGTCCGGAACGCAAGCTGTCTCTCCCTCTATTGAAGAGGCGCGCCTCGCTGCGCTCGCCCGGCTGGAAATCCTCGACACGGTTGCAGAACTTCAGTTCGACAACCTGGTAAAGCTGGTCGCGCGGGCGTTCGACGCGCCCATGGCGGCCCTGGCCCTGATCGGCGCAGACCGCGTCTGGTTCAAGGCCCGCTTCGGCCTCGGCCTGGCGCAGACGCCGCGCGACAGCGGATTCTGGAACCGGCTGGTCGAGGCGCGAGAGGCCTTCGCCGTTCCCGACGCGGCGCAGGACCCCAAGCTCGCCGCCTGCCCGCTCGTGGCCGGCGCTGCCGCCGTCCGCTTCGCCGCCGCCGCGCCGTTGACGGCCGTCGGCGGGCAGGTGATCGGGGCCCTCTGCATCTTCGACGACCGGCCAAGGGAGGGCTTCGGCCCGTCCGAGCTTCGCGACCTGGCGTCCCTGGCCGATGGGGCGATGCAGGCCCTGGAGGCCCGCGCCGAGGCCCGGCACGCCAGCCAGAGCGACCAGCGCGTGTCGGAACAGGACGCCATCCTGGCCCACGCCGAACGCACGAGCCAGATCGGCACCTGGGTCTTCCACGTGGCGGACGGACTGTTCCAGGGCTCGCCCCAGGCCTACCGGATCTTCGGACGCGACCCGGACGGCCCGCCCCTGCGGGCGGACGAAGTGCTCGCCTTCTATCATCCCGACGACGCCAGGCGGATCGTCCAGCTGCGCGAGACGGCCCTGCGCACCGGCGTCGGCTACGAGCACCAGGTCGAACTGCGCCGGCCCGACGGGGCGGTCCGCCAGGTCCTGACCACGACCGCCTGTCGCCTGGACGAGACCGGCGCCGTCGTCGCGCTCTATGGGACGGTGCAGGACGTCACCGACCTCAAGCTCGCCGACGCCGCGCTGAGGGCCAGCGAGGCCCAGCGGCGCCTGCTGACGGACCACTCCATGGACCTGATCCTGCAGTGCGATCCTGAGGGGGTGATCGTCTTCGCCTCCGCGTCCGCGCGCCGATGGGGCTACGAACCCGAGGCGCTGGTGGGCCGCCCGGCCACCGACTTCATCCACCCGGACGACCGGGCCAACGCGACGTACTGGTTCGCCGCGCGGGCCGCCGGCGAGATCGACGACGAGGAGGGCCGCGGCGAGCTTCGCACCCGGACCGCCAGCGGCGAGTGGGTCTGGCTCGACAGCCATTCGTCCACGATTTTCGACGCCGACGGCAGGCCCTCGGGCCTGGTCATCGTGCTGCGCGACATCACCGAGGCGCGCGCCGCCCGGCTCGCGGTCGCCGAGAGCGAGGCGCAACACCGGGTGATCACCGAGGCCGCCACGGACATCATCATCCGCTACGACCTGAAGGGACGCATCGAGTTCGTCTCGCCGGCGGTCGCGCGCTACGGGTTCGAGACGACGGAGCTGATCGGGCGCAGCCTCTCGGACTTCCTGGACCCGGCCGAAATCGAACGGAATGCCGACTTCTTGTCGGATCTGGCGGCGGGGCGGCCGCTTCCGGTCGCCGACCAGAACGTCTGGCGCAGCCGGGACGCCCACGGAGGCTCGGTCTGGTTCGAGGGGGTGACCTCGCCGATCAGGGACGCCGACGGCAAGGTGGTCGGCGCGATGGCGGTGCTGCGCGACGTCTCGGAGCGGCGGGCGCATGAGGAAGCCCTCGCCGCCAGCGAGGCTCGCTACCGACTGCTGGCCGAGAACGCCACCGACGTGATCGCCACCTTCGATCTCGACGGGCGCATCACCTACGTCACACCGTCGGTCGAGCGGGTGTTCGGCTACACGGCCGCGGAGATGATCGGCAGCCACCCCGCGCGCGTGATCCATCCGGACGACTACGCGATGATCGAGGCGCGGCTGGGCGAGCTTCTCGCCGGGAAGACGCCCACGCCGACGATCCGCTACGAGTACCGCGGCATCAAGAAATCGGGCGAGGTGATCTGGATCGAAGCCAACCCCGCCCTGGTGCGCGATCCCGACACCGGTCGCATCGTCGGCCTGCAGGACTGCCTTCGCGACGTGACCGACCAGCGCGCGGCCGAGGCCGCCCTGGCCAAGAGCGAGGCGCAGTACCGGCTGCTGGCCGAGAACGCCACCGACGTGATCGCCAGCTGCGGCCTGGACGGCCGCATCACCTACGTCTCGCCCTCCGCGGAGAAGCTCTACGGCTACTCGACGGCCGAGCTGGTGGGCATGGAGGCCACGCGGCTGATCCACCCGGACGACCTGGCGATGGTCCAGGGGCGCCTGCGCGACCTGGTGCGCCTGAAGACGCCCGGCGCGACGACCCGATACGAGTACCGGGCGATCGACAAGGCCGGCAAGGTGATCTGGCTGGAGGCCAATCCGTCGATCGTCTGCGACCCGCAGACCGGCCAGGTCGTGGCACTGCAGGACTGCCTGCGCGACATCTCCGAGCGCAAGGCGATGGAGGCCGAACTCGCGCGCAAGCGGGCCGAGGCCGAGGCGGGCGCGGTGGCCAAGGCCGAGTTCCTGTCGAACATGAGCCACGAGCTGCGCACCCCGCTGACCGGAATCATCGGCTTCGGCGGCCTGCTGCAGGGCATGGGCGGCCTTCCCGACAAGGCGCGGCTCTACGTCGACCGCGTCGTCAAGGGCGGCGAGGCCCTGCTGGCGATCGTCAACGACATCCTCGACTTCACCAAGCTCGAGGCCGGCCACGTCGAACTCGACCCCCAGCCGTTCGACCCCCGCGTCCTGGCGGGCGAGGCGGTCGGCATGGTGCAGGTGCAGGCGACGCAGAAGGGCCTGGCGCTCCGCACCGAGATCGACGGGCCGCTGCCGTCGATGGTGACGGCCGACGCGGCGCGGGTCCGCCAGGTGCTGCTGAACCTGTTGTCCAACGCCATCAAGTTCACCGCGCGCGGCAAGGTGGTGCTCAGGGTGCGCCACGAGGCGGAGGGCGGCGGTCGGCTGGCGTTCGAGGTCGCCGACACCGGCATCGGCATCCCCGAGGCGCTGAAGCACAGGCTCTTCCAGCGGTTCTCGCAGGTCGACGGCTCGATCAGCCGCGAATTCGGCGGCACGGGCCTGGGCCTGGCGATCTGCAAGGGCCTGGTCGAGATGATGGGCGGCGAGATCGGCGTCGAGAGCACGGAGGGCGCAGGCTCGACCTTCCGCTTCACCGTCGCCGCGCCCGCCGCGGAGACGGCCTGGACGCCGCCGGTGGGGGCGATCGAAGAGCAGGGCCCGGCGCCGCTCACCTTCCTGGTCGTCGATGACGTCGCCCTGAACCGCGAGCTGCTGCTGGCCATGCTGGCGCCGACCGGGGCGCGCATCGCCGAGGCGGCCGACGGCGCGGAGGCCGTGGCGGCGTGCGTGAAGACGCGCTTCGACCTCATCCTGATGGACCTGCAGATGCCGGGCATGGACGGCTACGCCGCCACCCGGGCGATCCGCGCCAACTCCGACCTCAACCGCGCCACGCCGGTGGTGGCGATCAGCGCCAACGTCCTGCCCCAGCACGTCGCCGCCTGCCAGGAGGCGGGCATGAACGACTACCTGGCCAAGCCGATCGACCAGAACGCCCTGATGGCCAAGGTCGCCCAGTACGCCCCCAAGCCCGCCGACGCAGCCTGAACTCACTGCCGCGCGCAGCGCGATGTCTTCGAGGCTCAGGCGGCTGCCCGGTGGGCATTTTAACGCAGAGATCGCAGAGAAGGCGCGGAGGACGCAAAGGGGCTCAGACCCTCTGCGCTCTCTGCGCCTTCTCTGCGCCCTCCGCGTGAAAGAGGGCCTCGCCTCCGGCTCGGGTTCGCAGGGTCCGCTCAGGCCGCGCCGGCGCCTTGACTTCCCTGCCTCGCCGCGGCCTTTCGCCGGCCGAGCAAGCACAAAGCGAGGGGATGATCGCGATGCAGACGCGCAAGCTGGCCCAGTTCGACGTTTCCGCCATCGGCCTCGGCTGCATGAGCCTGTCGCACGCCTACGGCGCGCCGCCCTCGCGCGAGGTCGCCGAAGAGGTGCTGCTGGGCGCGCTCGACGCCGGCCACACCTTCTTCGACACCGCCGCGGTCTATGGCCTCGGCCACAACGAGACCCTGGTCGGCGAGGTGCTGGGGCCGCATCGGCACAGGTTCGTGCTCGCCTCCAAGTGCGGCATGACCGTCGGCGACGAACGGCAGCTGAACGGCGATCCGGCCAACCTGAAGGACACCTGCGAGCGCAGCCTGAGGCGCCTGAAGACCGACGTCATCGACCTCTACTACCTGCACCGCTGGGACCGGCGCGTGCCGATCGAGGACAGCGTCGGGGCGCTGGCCGAGCTGAAGGCCGAGGGGAAGATCCGCGCCATCGGCCTCTCCGAGGTCGGCGCCGCCGCCCTGCGCCGGGCCCACGCCACCGCCCCGATCGCGGCGCTGCAGACCGAATACTCCCCCTGGACGCGCAACCCCGAGATCGCCGTCCTCGACGCCTGCCGCGAGCTGGGGATCACCTTCGTCGCCTTCTCGCCGGTCGGCCGCGGCTTCCTGGCCGGCGGCGTCAAGGACCCTGCCGCCCTGCAGGACGGCGACATCCGCAAGGCCATGCCGCGGTTCCAGGGCGAGGCGTTCGAAAGGAACCTGGCCCTCTTCGGGCGCTTCGCGGCCCTCGCCGCCGAGGCCCGTTGCACGCCCGCGCAACTGTGCCTGGCCTGGCTGCTGCAGAAGGACGAGACCATCGTGCCGATCCCCGGCACCTCCAGCCCGGCGCACATGCGCGAGAACGCCGCCGCGGCGAGCGTCGTTCTGTCGCCCGAGGTGATGGCCGCCGTCGAGGCGCTGGTGAACGCCGACACCGTCACGGGCCCGCGCTACTCGGCGCCGCTTCAGGCCGCGGTGGACACCGAGCGCCTGCCGGGCGAGTGAAGTCCGGGGACACCCCGCGCCGGGGACATGATCCGGCCACGGGCCGGTTCGTGTCCCCTCGTCCAGGCGCAACACGGGGGACACGATCCCTGCGGTATCATGTCCCCGTGAAGCTCCCCGTCTGCATCGCCGTCGCGCTGGCGCTCCTACCGGGCCTGGCCCTGGCCGGGCCGCCGTTCCTGACCGACGATCCGGAGCCGACCGACACCGGCCATTGGGAGATCTACGCCCCGGTCTCGAGCGCCGCCGGCCGCGGCGCCGACTATGACGGCTGGGCGGGCGCCGAGATCAACTACGGGCCGGCGCGGAACGTCCAGGTCACCGTCGACCTGCCGGTGGCCTACGCCCACGACGCGTCCGGCCTGCATACCGGGCGCGGCGACCTCGGCGTCTCGGTGAAGTACCGCTTCCTCAACGACGAGGCCGCGCACGTGCAGGTCGCCGTCTTCCCGGCTCTCACCCTGCCGACCGCCAGCGGCGGCCTTGGCGCCGGCCGCGTGACCGCCTTCCTGCCGGTCTGGGCCCAGAAGGACGCCGGCCCGTGGTCGGTGTTCGGCGGCGGCGGCTATGCGATCAACCCCGGCCCCGGGAACCGCAACTACTGGAGCGGCGGCCTCGCCGTCACCCGCACCGTCTCCAAGAGCCTGCTCGCCGGCCTCGAGATCGACCGCCAGGGCGCCGACACGCAAGGCGGCCGGGCCTCGACGAGCCTCGGCGCCGGCGCCATCCTCACCTTGCACGCGCCCTTCCGCCTGCTGGCCTCCGGCGGCCCGACGTTCAGCGACGGCGGCGGCGCGCCCGGCTTTCACGCCTATGTCGCACTGGGCCTGGATTTTTGAGGCCCGTACCAGAGGTGATTCCATGACCCGTCCTTCGCGCCTCGCCCCCTTCCTCCCTGCCCTTTTCCTCCCGGCCCTCGTCCTGCTGGCCGCCGGTCCCGCACGGACCGCCGAGCCGGCCCCGGCCGCCCTGCACGTGACCGCCCGCATCCCGGGCCCCGACGGCGGCTGGGACCTGGGCGCCTTCGACGCCGCGCGGCGCCGGGTCTACCTCACCCACGGGACCTCGCTGATCGAGATCGACGCCGACACCGGCAAGGCGAACATGGCCTTCGCCGCCGGCGACCACCTGCACGGGGTCGTCGCCGTGCCGGGGACCGATGTTCTGGTCATGTCCAGCAGCGCCGACGACACCGCGCGCCTCATCGACGCCCGCGACGGCCGCACCCTCGCCAGCATCCCGGTCGCGGCCAAGGACGCCGACGGCGTCGCCTACGACCCGGCCACCGGCGACGTCGTCGTCATCAGCGCCGACGGCGGGGCCCTGACCCTGATCGACCCGCGCCAGCGCAAGGCGGTGGGCTCGCTCGCCCTCGGCACGCCGCTGGAGTTCGGCGCTCCCGACGGCGCCGGCGCCTTCTACGTCAACCTCTCCGACGCCGACCAGGTCGCCGTGGTCGACCTGAAGGCGATGAAGGTCACCGCGCGCTACCCCCTGCCCGGCTGCGACAAGCCCACGGGCCTGGCCTATGTCTCGGGCGGCCGCGTCATCGCCGACTGCCGCAACGGCGGCGTCGACATCCTGGACGCCCACACCGGCAAGGCCCTGGCGACGTTCACGGTCGGCGGCTTCCCGGACGCGGTGCTCTACGACGCTGCCCGCCAGCTGGCCTACGTCCCCTCCGCGCTCAGCGGCACGCTGACCGTGATCGCCCTGGCCGGACCCAAGGACAACACCATCGTCGCCACCGTCCCGACCCAGCCCGGCGCGCGCACCGGCGCCGTCGATCCGGTGTCCGGCCGCGTCTGGCTGCCGACCGCCCAGTACGGCCCCCCGCCGGCCCCGGGCCAGCGCCCCAGGCCCCTGCCCGGAACGTTCCAGGTGCTGGTCCTGGACCGCTAAAAGGCGCGGCCGACCTGCGCCATCTCGGCGCGCGGGCCGGGCCACCGGGCGAATTCGCTCGCTTTTGCGGCCGATCCGTGCGACAAGCTCCCATCGAATTACGTTTGGCTTCGGTCGCTCTCGGCTTGATCCCCAAGGATCGGGCGCCGGGCCTACCAAGATCCTCACCGACAATTTGATCTCACGCCTCGTCCGAGGCGCGCGAAGACTCGCAAACAAGAAAGGTGGCTCCCCATGAGCACCGGCACCGTGAAATGGTTCAACACCACCAAGGGCTTCGGCTTCATCCAGCCGGATAACGGCGGCCCGGACGTGTTCGTCCACATCTCCGCCGTCGAGCGGTCGGGCCTCGGCTCGATCCATGAAGGCCAGAAGCTCGGCTACGAGCTCGAGAAGGACCGCAAGACCGGCAAGTCGTCCGCCGGCCAGCTGCAGGCGGCCTGACGGGCCAATGGGGCGGGGGCCGGTTCGCCGGCGCCCGCCTCGTCCCGAGATCCGCAAAGGCAGATATGTCCGCCCTCGAACGCGCCTATGTTCTCGCCCGGTCCGGGCGCTACGCCGACCTCGCCCAGGTGCGGGCGCAGCTGGACGCCGAGGGCTTCCGCGCCGTCGACGCCCTGCTGAGCTCGCGCTCCACGCGCGGCCACCTGCAGGCGATCTGCGCCGCCGCCGCCAGGACCGCCGCGCCCAGCGGCCCGTCCGCCCCTCCCCAGCCGAAGGAGCACTCGTGAACGAGAGCGAAAAAACCCACTTCAGTGAGCGCCTGCGCACCGCCGCGGCCGCCAAGCAGGCGATGCTGGCCAAGCTGCGCGCCCGGCCGACCCTGAACGATCCGAACCTTCCCGACCGCGCGGCCCGCCGCGCCGAAGAGCTGAAGGCCGTGCGCGCCGCGCGCGAAGAGGCCAAGGCCGCCAAGGTCCAGGCCCGCCTCGATGCGGCCGCGGCCGAAGAGGCCGCTCGCCTCGCCGACGAGAGCGCCGTCCTGGACGCCAGGCGCAGCGCGACGCGCGAGCGCAAGGCGCTCTCCGCCGCCGAGGCCAAGGCCAAGCGCGACGCCCGCTACGCCGCGCGCAAGGCCCGCGCCTGACGAGACCGCCAGCAAGGGAGCCCGCCCCGTGGCCCGCAAACCCAACTACCGCTTCGAGCGCCAGGAGCGCGACCGCCTGAAGGCGGCCAAGATGGCCGAGAAGGCCGCCGCCCGGCTCGCGGCGCGCGAGCGCGGCGAGACGCCGGCCGCGGACGACGCCGACCTCACCACGCCCGGCTCCGAAGACGGCCCAGGCCCGGACAGCGAGCACTGACCCCATGAGCCTGCACCAGCGCTTCAACCACGAGACCGTCGCCCTCGACGGCGAAACCTACGACGGCTGCGAATTCGTCGGTTGCCGCCTGGTCTACGGCGGCGGCGAGCCGCCGACCTTCACCGACTGCCGCTTCGACCGCTGCGAGTGGAAGTACGACGACGCCGCCGCCCGCACCCTGGCCTACCTGAAGGTCATCTGGGACGCCGGCGCCAAGCCCGCCGTCCAGGCCGCGATCAAGGACATCACCACCGCCGCGCGGTGAGGTTCCTTCCCCTCCCGCTCATCCCGGCGAAGGCCGGGACCCAGGCCGGACTCGGCATTTCACCACAGAGGTTCACAGAGGACACAGAGGACCACAGAGGGAGATCGAGTTCGCTGCGCGTGCGAAACGTCCCGCCTCTCTGTGTTCCTCTGTGCCCCTCTGTGTCCTCTGTGTTGAGAGCAGCCCTCGGGCAGGCCGCAACGTCTGGCCTGGGCCTCGGACTTCGCCGGGATGAGCGGATTGTTGGGGCGGGGGAACTGGGGACGAGCGCCGCCGTCCGTTGACCCGCCGGCCGCGACCGCGCACGGTCGTTCGCAGAACGCCGTTCGGAGCCAACGCGATGACCAGCCTGCCGACCCTGATGCCCACCAAGGCGAACGCCGAGACCTTCGGCGGCGTCACCTACCACATCGACGGCGAGCTCGTGCCGGTGCTGAGCGTCGACGTGACCCGGATGCCGGTCTACTTCGAGCACCACATCCTGCTCTGGAAGAACCCCACCGTCCGCATCGGCCTGAAGTCGCTGAAGGGCCTGCTCAAGCGGATGATCGCCGGCATGCAGATCTTCGTGACCGAGGCGTCCGGAGACGGCGTCATCGCCTTCAGCCGCGACGGCGCCGGCCACATCGTGCCGATCCACCTCAAGCAGGGCGAGGAGCTGCACGTGCGCGAGCACCAGTTCCTCGCGGCCACCAATTCGGTCGACTACACCTTCGAGCGCGTGCGGGGCCTGGCCACCATGCTGTTCGGCTCGTCGGGCTTCTTCATCGACAAGTTCCGCGGCCACCAGGGCGACGGCGTCCTGTGGCTGCACGGCTACGGCAACGTGTTCGAGAAGGTGCTGGCCCCCGGCGAGCAGATCGACGTGGAGCCCGGCGGCTGGCTCTACAAGGACCCGGCCGTGCGCATGGACACGGTGATCGACAAGCTCTCCAGCGGCGTCTTCGGCAGTTCCATGAACTTCGTCGTCAACCGCTTCACCGGCCCGGGCCGCGTCGGCATCCAGTCGATGTACCTGCACATGCCGAGCGAGGAGTGATGCCCACGACGGGCCCGGGATTCCTTGCCGACGCCGGGCGCCGACCTTAGCCTTCGAGACCGGCAGGGAGGGGTTCATGACCAGCGTGATCGATCTCGCGCAGCTTTCTCGCGCGATCTACACCGGCGATACCGCCAGCGGCTGGAGCCTCGTCCAGCTGCGCGCCGCCTGGCGGGGCCTCCTGAGCGAGGGGCTGCAGGCCGGCTTCTACCAGGGCGGCGGCCAGAACGTGGTCGCCTTCAGGGGCACCAACATCTCGCTGCGGGTGATCTCGGCGGTCCAGGACGTCGGCGCCGACGTCGGCCTGGGCCTCGGGATGAACTCGAACTACTTCTCGGCCGCGCAGTCGTTCGTCGAAGGGCTGTCGGTCGGGCGCAACGTTGTGCTCTGCGGCCACTCCCTGGGCGGCGCCGTGGCCCAGGTGGTCGGCAACCGCATGGGCCTGCCGTTCGTCACCTTCAACGCGCCGGGCGTCGCCGTCTGGGCGTCGCGCAACATGGGCGAGGCCAGCTACACGGCGACGGCCGTGCGGACGGCCGGGATGCTGGTCAGCGCGGCCTTCCATCCGATCCAGGCGCTGCAGGACGTCGCCGCGGCGTTCGACACGGTCCGCGGCCTGAACGTCTGCCTGGACCGCGACCCGGTCAGCAAGATCGGCGTCCACTACGGCCAGAAGATCACCATCCCGAGCGTCTCGCCCTCCAGCAACCCGCTGACCCAGCACGGCATCGACAACGTGATCGCCTCGCTGCAGGCCTACGGCGCCCTCTAGCCTGACATACTGACATATCGGCCCAACCTGACGGCCATGACCGAACGCACCACCGTGCGCCTGCCCGGCGATCTGCTCGGCGCCGCCAAGCGCAAGGCGGCGGCCGAGGGCCGCACGCTGACGGCGCTGATCGAGGAAGGCCTGCGCCGCGTGATCGCCGAGCCGGCCTCGCGGGCGCCGGCGCGCCGGACCATTCCCCGCATCAGCACGGCGCGGGGGCGGCAGGTCGCGCGCGACCTCACCGAGCTCGCCGACCTCGAGGACGTCCGGTACGCGCACGGCGTGCGCGAGCCCTGATGGACCTGCCGGACGCCAATGTCCTGCTCTACGCGTTCCGCGCCGACTCCGAGCACCACGGCGCCTGCCGCGCCTGGCTGAACGCCGCGGTCCTCTCGGACGCCAGCTTCGGCGTCTCGCGCCCGGCCCTCGGCGCCGTCGTTCGCATCGCCACCAACCGCCGCGCCTTCGACCCGCCCAGCGACCTCGCCGACGCCTTCGGCTTCTGCCAGGACATCCTGGACCAGCCCCACTGCCGGCCGGTCGAGCCCGGCGAGCGCCACTGGGACATCTTCCGCCGGCTGTGCGAGGCCACCGCCACGACGGGCCCCTGGACCACCGACGCCTGGTTCGCCGCCCTCGCCATCGAGAGCGGCTGCACCTGGATCACCATGGACCGCGACTTCGCCCGCTTCCCGGGCCTCGCCTGGCGAACGCCCTGAGGGCCAGCCTCAGGCGCAGCGCCGCGCCAGGAACGCCTGCGCCCCGGGCAAGTCGGCCCAGCCGAAGGCCCAGCACCCGCCCGATGTTCACCTCGGCCAGGTGGCTGCCGCGTGCGTCGAGGCCATGGAGGGTCTCCTTAAGCGAGGCGGCCTTGGGCCAGCTCGGTATTTCGACCGCGGAGGCCGCAGAGAAGGCGCATGGCACGCGGAGACCACAGCCCCTCTGCGGCTTCCGCGCCTCCTGCGCGCCTCTGCGGTTGAGAGCGGCTTCGTCGATGCGCCGGCGCCGCCGGACGGTCCCTTACGCCGCCGCCGGCGGCAGGCAGTTTGGCGATGGTGGCGTCAGGGCGAAAGGCGGACGCCACCCTCCTCGGTCGGCACCGCGGTCGGCTGCCAAGCCACGCTGCGCTCTGCAACAGGCGGCCCCAGCTCCAAATCAAACCCCAGCGCGTCCAGGCCGCGACATCTACTTATGATTGCTTTGCGTGTATAATGAATGCCGGATTGCCGGAGCTCCCAACACCTACCTTACATTTTCGCCTCGCAGGCGAATTCGAGAATGCTGCAATAGCGAGACGAATTTCTGATTGACGATACAAGCTCCGGCTGTCTTAGCTGAGTTAATACCTCGTTAAGAGATCCTTTGGGCCCGCGTCGCGCCGACGCGCACGGCTTGCGGGAAGGGGGGGAAGGTGAGGGCTGGATTCGCCATCATCCTGGCTTCGGCAGGGCTTCTGGCCATGTCCCGGACGGCCAACGCGCAGCAGCTGGTCTACACGCCGATCAACCCGGCGTTCGGCGGCAATCCATTCAACTCCACGCAGCTGGAAGCCGACGCCAACGCGCAGAATCCCTACCGGCCCTCGGCGTCCACGACGCCCCAGCAGACCCAGGCCCAACTGTTCGCTTCGGAGCTGCAGTCGCAGCTGTTGGGAGATCTCGCGAACCAGGTCGCCCAGGCGATCTTCGGCCCCAACGCGCAGTCCTCCGGAACCTATTCCTTCGGCGGCGAGACCGTCACCTTCGTCCGCGAACTGGGCGAGATCACGGTCACTATCACGGACGCGACGGGCGCGCAGACCGTCATCAAGCTTCCGACCCCCTCGGCGTCGGCGTCGGGCGGCTGATGCGCAGACTTTCGTTCGCGATCGCAGCCGCGATGCTGGCCGCCGGGCTGTCGGCGTGCGCCTACACGCCCAAGCCGGCCGCGATGTCGACCTTGCCGATCTTCCCGAACAAGACGGCCAGCGAGCGGCTGCTCAGCGACCTGCCACCGCCCGAGCATCCGATCGCGGTGGCGGTCTACGACTTCTCCGACCAGACCGGCCAGTTCAAGATGGTCGCCTCCGGCCAGACGCTGTCGCGCGCCGTCAGCCAGGGCGGCAGCGCCATGCTGGTGCGTTCCCTGCAGGACGCCGGGAACCGGACCTGGTTCACCATCGTCGAGCGCGAGCGGCTCAGGGACCTGCTGAACGAGCGCCAGCTCATCCGCCAGATGCGTGAGCAGTATCTGGGTGAGCGGACCGTCAACCCCGAGGCCCTGCCGCCCGTGCTGTTCGCCGGCGTGCTGCTGGAAGGCGGGGTGGTCGGCTACGACACCAACACGGTCACCGGCGGCATCGGCGCCACCTGGCTCGGCATCGGCGGCAACGCCAAGTACCAGCAGGATACCGTGACGGTGTACCTGCGCGCGGTGTCGGTGAAGACCGGCGAAGTGCTGACCTCGGTCACGGCCTCCAAGACCATCACCTCCTACGCCGTCGACGCCAACGTCTTCCGCTACGTCGGCTCGAACTCCCTGCTCGAGACCGAGAACGGCTTCACCACCAATGAGCCGGCGATGCTGGCCATGCAGCAGGCGATCGACAAGGCGGTCTACGGCCTCATCATGGAGGGTGTCGATCTGAAGCTGTGGAACTTCGCCGACCCCAAGGCCGGCTGGCCCGCGCTTTGGCGCTACAACCAGGAGCGGGACGGCTTCCTGAGCGCCCGACAGGTGCTGGACGCGGAGCGCGCCGCTCACCACGGCTGGCGCCCGGTGCGCCGGCCGCCGCCCTCCGGCCCCGTCCCGCCGCCCCCGCCCGCCGCGCC
>DASZQQ010000360.1:0-1883 GCA_035549595.1 Caulobacteraceae bacterium | reverse complement strand
CTGCCGCCGATCCTTGTGGACGGTCCTGTCGCCTTGCGTCGGGACGGCCCGAGCCTGACGGTGCGTCACCGCTCGACTGAGTTCGCCGCGTGCAAACCTTCAGTCGGCAGAGTTCTTCGTCCCCGGCTACGGGCAAAACGGCGCCGAACCTCGCGGCTTTCGCAAGAGGGCCGAGCGATGACGCCGCCATGGCGCCCGGCGAGCGCGGTATTCAGGCATGCAGACTGCCAATTCATGCCCGGCAAGGCCTTTGCGCGGCGCCGCGAAAGATCGAACGGGCTCGCGGAGCAATATCCCGCAAAATCGATGTGCCCAGGCCACAGCGGAAACCGTGGCGGGTGGCCCGGCCTCTTTCGCCTCGCGCCGTGGGCGAATGGTCTGGCCCCGAGGGGGGCGAGCCGCTAGCGATTCACCCCTGGGCCGCGCCGAGGCTTCCCTACGGCAGCGTACCGGGTGCGGCGAGATGACACCGTTTCACCTCGCAAGACGTGTACAAAACAAGGCTCAGCTTTATAGTTCCGGTGGGGCCGGACGGAGTCTGCTTCTTGAAGAGGGGTGTTCCGGCGCCCGGATCGTCGTGTCGGTTACCTGATTAGGAGGGGAAATGGAGGAGCCGGGCCTGAGCAAGCGCGTCGCCAACGCCCTGGCCGTCAGCGAACGCATCGTCGATGCGGCCGAAGCGCTGTTCGACGAACGCGGCGTCGCGGCGACCTCGCTGGCGCACATCGCCGCCGAGGCGAAGGTCTCCACGGGGACGGTGTTCTCCTACTATCCGGCCAAGGCGGACATCATCCGCGCGATCCTGACCCGGCGGCCGACCAAGCTGCCGATCAAGGACCTGTCGTCGACCCCGGTGGGCACGCCCGAGGAGGCGCTCGAACAGCTCAAGGCGATCATCCAGCGCGCGGTGGAGGCCGGTTCCAAGAACGCCCGCGGCATCGGCGCCGCCTGGAGCGCGGCCCAGATCGACTCCGATTTCGCCAAGTGGTGGGAGCGCGAGCAGAGCCGCCGCTGGAACGAGCTCAAGACCTTCGCCGCCCACTGGGCCGAGCGCGGGCTGCTGAAGGCGGGCCTGACCATCGCCGAGGCCACCGACATCCTGTGGTCGATGACCGGTCCGCTGGTGTTCCGCGCGTTCGTCCGCGACAGCGGCTGGAACACCGAGCAGTACGAAGCCTGGCTGAAGAAGGTGCTCTACCGCGAGGTCCTCGGCGTCGGCACGCCGCCGGAAATGCGCTGACCTTCCGGTCGTCCCGGTCGGGAACCAGCCCAGAGACGGTGCGGCCGGCGGCGCGGTAGTCTGAACGCCAAGGTCGCCAAGAACGCCAAGAACGCCAAGTCAGGATCGGCGCGCAGCGCCTTTGGATTGTCAGGCTCTTCGCAGGATTGGACGCGCCGCTTCGCGACGCAGGGCCTCTTGGCGACCTTGGCGATCTTGGCGTTGAAAGCGGTCCATCCGCGCCTGCTCGCCTGGAGCGGCAGGCCGCCGGGTCAGCCGCCGGCGTTCCCGGTCGAGGCGGCGGCGTGATGCGCCGCTGGCGCCGGCTGGCCGCCCTGCTGGGCGAGGATGCTGGCCAGGGCGTCGGTGCTGGGCGGCGGCGGCTTGGGCGTCCAGCCGAGGCCCAGAACCACGCGCCCGCCGACGTCGTCCGGCGCGTGCGGCTCTGGCGGGCCGTCGGACGCCGCCGCAGCCAGCTCGACCGGGGCCGCAGCGGGGACCCCCGCGGGCGGGGCCTCGCCGCCGGCGTAGCGGTAGCCGAAGGCGCCCGGCTCTCCGGAGCCGCCGGGCCAGCGATAGAAGATGTGCGCGCCGATCTGGACGACCTTGGCGAGGGTGTGGCCCCAGTAGGGGGCGACGTAGTTGGCGTGGTAGTGCGTCGCTT
>DASZQQ010000359.1:0-7184 GCA_035549595.1 Caulobacteraceae bacterium | reverse complement strand
AATTGCCAGAGCCCGGCGGCGCACAGAGGTCCGACTTGTTCGACCGCGAAGGGCGCGAAGGACGCGAAGGGCTCTGTGCGTTGGCCGGCGACATCCTTGAGGATTAGGCGCGCTGCGCGCGGCCGCTACCCGGATCCCTTCGTGTGCTTTGTGTGCTTCGTGGTTCAATCTTTGAGACTCGCCGGCCTGGCGCGCTCGCCCCGCGCCATTGACCCAGGCTCCCCTGGAGTTTACGCCGCCCCGCCATGCTACGCGGTCTCTCACACCAAGCCCGCCAGGCCAGAGCCTGGACGTTCGAGCAAGCCCGGAACGTGCTGGCTCGGCTGGTGAAACTGCGGCTGGAGACCGACGCCGAGCGCGACCTCGCCGCGGCCCTGTTCGAGGCCGGCAAGTTCGACGAGGCGGTGGCGACCCTGCCGGCGCTGGCGCGCCCGGTGATCTTCCAGTGCGGCTACGGCGCCTCGGGCCTGCCGCACATGGGCACCTTCGGCGAGGCGGCCCGGCCGACCATGGTCCGCTCGGCGTTCCGCGCCCTGACCGAGGACGCGATCCCGACCAAGCTGATCGTGTTCTCCGACGACATGGACGGGCTGCGGAAGATCCCGCCGAACCTGCCCAACCAGGCGATGCTGGAGGAGGACCGCGACAAGCCGGTCACCTCGGTGCGCGACCCGTTCGGCGAGGCCGAGAGCTTCGGCGCCTACAACAACGCCCGCGCCCGCGCCTTCTTCGACAGCTTCGGCTTCGACTACGAGTTCATCTCCTCGACCGACTTCTACAAGTCGGGACGCATGGACGAGGTGCTCCTGCGCATCCTCGACCGGTTCGAGAAGGTGCAGGCGGTGATGCTGCCGACCCTCGGCCCCGAGCGGCGCGCCACCTATTCCCCGTTCCTGCCGATCAGCCCGAAGAGCGGCAAGGTGCTGCAGGTCCCGACGCTGGAGCGCCACGTCGAGAAGGGCACGATCGTCTTCCGCGACGAGGACGGGTCCCTGACCGAGGTCCCGGTTACCGGCGGCCACGTGAAGCTGCAGTGGCGCCCCGACTGGGCCGCGCGCTGGACGGCGTTGAAGGTCGACTACGAGATGTCCGGCAAGGACCTCGTCGATTCCGTGCGCGTCTCGGAGAAGGTCACCCGCGTCCTCGGCGGCGATCCGCCGGAGAGCTTCCACTACGAGCTCTTCATGGACGAGAACAACCAGAAGATCTCCAAGACCAAGGGCAACGGCCTGACCATGGAGGAGTGGTTGCGCTACGGCGGCGCCGACAGCCTGGCCTACTACATGTTCGCCTCGCCGAAGTCGGCCAAGCGGCTCTATTTCGACGTCATCCCCAAGGCGACGGACGAGTATCTGCAGCAGCTGGACGCCTTCCACCGGGGCGCCGGGACGAACACGGTCAATCCGCTCGACAACCCGGTGTGGTCGGTGCACTCCGGCGCGCCGCCGGCCAAGGGCTCGCCGCTGTCGTTCAGCCTGATCCTGAACCTGGTCTCGGCGGCGAACGCCTCGGACAAGGCGATCCTCTGGGGCTTCATCAGCCGCTACCTGCCGGGCGCGACGCCGCAGAGCGAGCCGCTGCTCGACCGGCTGACCGACTATGCGATGAACTACTACGAGGACTTCGTCCTGCCGGCGAAGACGTTCCGCCCCGCCGACGCGCGCGAGCGGGCGGCCTTCGCCGACCTGGCGGCGCGCCTGCGCGCCCTGCCGGCCGGGTGCCAGGACGCCGAGCTGATCCAGAACGAGGTCTACGAGGCGGGCAAGGCGGCCGGCTTCGAGCCGCTGCGCACCTGGTTCGGCGCCCTCTACGAGGTGCTGCTCGGCCAGTCCCAGGGCCCGCGCTTCGGCTCCTTCGCCGCCATCTTCGGCCTGGACAACACCCTGGGCCTGATCGACCGCGCCCTGGCCTCAGAACCGGTCTGACCTTCCGGGGGGGGCGCCCTGAATGCGGAGCGGCTCCAGGGGGACCACGAAGCACACCAAGCACACGAAGGGGCCGCGCTTAGCCCCGAACTCCGCGCCGAAGGCGAGGCCGTTTCCAATCTCGGCGGTCGCAGAGACGGCGCAGAGCTCGCAGAGACACTGCCGCCCCTTCGCGTCCTTCGCGGTTCAATACTCAGCGGCCCGGCCGCACGCGCACGCCCGACGTTTGACCGCGAAGGGCGCGAAGGACGCGAAGGGACCCGTGCGGCGGCTAGCGGCACGGACTTGATTTTGGCGCGCTGCGCGCGACCGCTACCCGGACCCCTTGGTGTGCTTCGTGTGCTTCGTGGTCCAAACCTTGGAGCGGCGGCGACCCCGCGACGGGTGGATCAGACCACCTCGATCGGGTCGCCTTCGGCGATGGTCCCGGGTCTCGTCACCTGGATGTAGACGCCGCACAGGACGTGGCCGTAGAGGCGGTGGAGTTCGGCGGGGATGTCCATGTCGCGGATGGCGGTCGCCGGGTCGACGCCCGGGGCGGCGCAGCGGACGATGGTCTTGAACACCGTCGCTTCGGCGGTCCCCAGGCGCACGGTGCGGCCTTCCCAGCCGTTCTCGGCCCAGGCCGGCCAGCCCTCGACGTAGAGGTTGGCGCGGAAGCGCAACGGGTCGACCGGGCGGCCCAGCCTTTGCTCCAGATCACGGATGCTGGCCAGGTTGATGATAGAAACGTGGCCGAGCGGATGATCCAGGAACCGATGGCCGACGCCGTCCAGCACCCGCAGCGGCCCCGTCGCCGCCTCGCCCAGAAGCCCCGCCAGCCAGGCGGCGAAGGCCGTGCGCCCGGCCTCCTCGGTCAGGTCGCCGCGAAAGTCCGGCTGGCCCTCGGCATTCGCCGTCAGGACGCCGGTGGCGTCGTCGTAGCGCGTGCGGGCCCTGGCGACCTCGGCGATCTTGGCCAGGACCGTGAACCTCTGCTTCGGGATGAAGCCCGGCGCGGCCGCATCGAACCCGCTCGGCCCGTCCTCGACGGCGTACAGCCGGTCGCCCGGAAAGGCGCCGCCCGGGACAAGCTCGGCGCGGTCAAGCTTTTCAGGCGTAAAGCCCTTGATCGGGTGGCGAAAAAGTGCGGCGATAGCGGCGGTCATGGCGCACCCGTGCCAGGGCCGCTTGGGCAAGACAAGCGTGGAACCGCAGGGCCTCGGGGGGTTTCACACCGGATGAGCGTGGGCGCGAGCGACTCACCGCCGGACAAGGCGGCCAGGCCGCCGGCGAAGAAGGGCGCGCCCAAGCTGCCGATCTCGGCCCTGCCTTGGCTGGCCGTCGTCGCCATGGCCGCCCTCTGGCCGCGCAGGAAGACCGCAGGAGGCGAGGCCGAGCCCCACGTCATGGGGCCCGAGGACTACGCCGCCGCCGAGCCCGGCCGCGGCCGCGACGCCGAGGCGCCGTGGGAGATCCCGCCGCTGGGCTGGAAGGACATCTTCTGGCGCACCTATCGCGAGATGGGCCGCGACCGGCTGCCGGCGCTGGCGGGGGGCGTCACCTTCTACGTGCTGCTCGCCACCTTCCCGGCCCTGGCCGCCTTCGTCTCGCTCTACGGCCTGGTGTCGGACGTTTCGACGATCGAGGGCCAGCTCGAGCACATGTCGGCGGTGCTGCCGCACGACGCCGTCACCTTGATCGGCCGGCAGATGATCCGCGTCGCCGAGCAGGGCCAGGCCAAGCTGAGCGCCGCCTTCCTGGTGTTCGTCCTGGCCTCGGCCTGGAGCGCCAACGCCGGCATGAAGGCGCTCTTCGACGGCCTCAACATCGCCTACGGCGAGACCGAGAAGCGCGACTACGTCAAGCGCACCCTGATCACCTACACCGCGACCCTGGCGGCGCTGGCCGCCCTCGCCACCGTCACCTCGATCATCGTCGCCGCCCCCGTGGCGCTGCGCGGCATGGGCCTGCACGGCTTTCGCTGGTGGTGGGCGCCGCTGCGCTGGATCACGGTCTATCTGATCGCCGCGGCCGGCTTCACCGTGATCTATCGCCTGGGGCCCAGCCGCCGGCACGCCAAGTGGCGCTGGGTGATCGTCGGCGGCGCCGCCGGGGCGGCGTTGTGGCTCGTCGGCTCGCTCAGCTTCTCCTGGTACGTCAACAACTTCACCCACTTCGGCGTCACCTACGGCTCGCTCGGGGCCATGGTCGCCTTCATGATCTGGGTGTGGTTCTCGGTGATGGTCATGCTGACCGGGGCCGAGTTCAACGCCGAGATCGAGCACCAGACCGCCTGCGACACCACCATCGGCGAGGACGTCCGGCCGCTGGGGACGCGCGGCGCCGCCATGGCCGACGCCCTCGGCCACGCCTTCACCGTCTCCCCGCGCGAGGCGGTCCGCTACGGCGCCGGCTTCGCCCGCCGCCAGGTCGGCTACGTCGCCAACTTCTTCCGCCGCGTCGCGGCGATGCTGTGAGGAAATTGGGGACACACACGACTTTCGTCGCGGGTCCGGCCGCTCACGCTGAGGCGAAAGTCGTGTGTGTCCCCATTTTCCGCCGCGGGGACATGTTCCGCCAGGAACGTGTCCCCTCCAGAGCCCTTCCGGCGAAGCCGGGGGCCAGGCCAGAGGCCGTATCCGACCACAGAGGTCACGGAGGAACACAGAGGGGCACAGAGGGCGGATCGTCCCAAACGCCTCTGTGTCCTCCGTGTCCTCTGTGTCCTCTGTGGTGAAGGCAGAGTCTGGCTTAAGCCCCGGCTTCGCCGGGATGAGACTAGGCCCGCTCGGCGCGGCCGGCGAGGTAGAGGGCGGCGCAGATGGCGGCGAAGGGCAGCAGGGCCAGGGCGTCGGACCAGGGGCCGGAGAAGAACGGGTTGGAGGCCGTCATCACGTCGGTGATGGCCTGGTCGAACCTGGTCAGGGCGCCGGCCAGGAAGGCGATGCCGATGCCGGCGATGGCGCCGCCGGCGATGTAGCCGCTGGCCATCAGCACGCCGGGGCTCTTGTCGGTCTCGGCCGTCAGCTCCTCGGGCGTCAGGTTGCGGTGGCGGTGGCGGGCCGCCAGCACCCGGTCGGCCAGCCAACGGATGCCGCCCCCGACGAGGATCGGCGTCGAGGACGAGATCGGCAGGTAGACCCCCACCGCGAAGGCCAGGGACTGGATGCCGCAGAACTCCAGCGTGATCGCGATCATCCCGCCCAGGATGACCAGGGTCCAGGGCAGCTGCTGCCCGAGGATGCCCTTGATGATGTAGCTCATCAGGGTCGCCTTCGGGGCGTTGAACTTCTGCACCTTGGTCCCGTCGGGGCGGACCTTGTGCACGCCGTTGATGCCCGGATCGACCAGCCACACCGGCCGGCCGGCGTCGTCGACCAGGTAGCGGCCGGGCGGGCCGCCGGCCTCGTCGGTCTTCTGGAAGACGTGAAGGGTGCGCGTGTCGCTGGCCGCCTGCGGCCCGGCGATGCGGTCGGTCTTCAGCGCAGCGACCTGGGCGGGCGGCACGGTCCAGGCGGCGGTCACGGTGTTCGGCCCGGCCTGGGCGGTCACGGGCACATAGACGGTCGCCGTGTCGTTCAGCTTCAGCAGGATCGGCCCCAGCAGCACGGCCGAGGCGGCCGCGCCGGCGAGGATGGCGATCTGCTGCGAGCGCGGCGTCGCGCCCAGCAGGAAGCCGGTCTTCAGGTCCTGGCTGGTGGTGCCGCCGTTGGACGCGGCGATGCAGACGATGCCGCCGACCGAGAGGGCGGTGACGTAGTAGGGCGGGGCGGTCCAGCCCAGCGCCAGGAAGATCAGGCAGGTCAGCAGCAGGGTCGCCACGGTCATGCCGGAGATCGGGTTCGACGACGAGCCGATCTCGCCGGTCAGGCGCGACGAGACGGTCACGAACAGGAAGCCGAAGAGGACGATCAGCAGGGCGCCGACGATGTTCATCTGCAGGGTGCGCGCCGCGACGATGGCCACCAAGAGGGCGACCACCCCGCCGACGACGAAGCTGGTCGGCAGGTCGCGGTCGGTGCGCGCCTTGGCCGCCGCGGCGGCGCCGTTCCGCGCGCGGACATCGGCCAGGCCCCCGGCGAGGCCCCGCCAGATCATCGGCAGCGAGCGGACGAGGCTGATCACCCCGCCGGTCGCGACGGCGCCAGCGCCGATGTAGAGCACATAGGCGCCGCGGATGTCGTCCGGCCCCATCTGGCTGATCGGCGTCGTCCCGGGCGGGATGATCGCGCCGGCCGCCGAGCCGAAGAACTTGATGGCCGGGATCAGCACCAGGTAGGCGAGGATGCCGCCGGCGGCCATGGTGGCCGAGATCTTCGGACCGATGATGTAGCCGACGCCGAGCAACTCCGGCGAGATCTCGGCGGAGACCGAGGCCGCGTCGAGCGGCGCCTTGAACACCTTCTCCGGCGTGTCCTTCCAGAGCCGGAAGGCCTCCATGGCCAGCTTGTAGACCACGCCGATGCCGAACCCGAGGAAGATGGTCCCGGCGCCCGACGCGGCGGCCTGGCGATCCTCGGACCCGGGCACGAGGTCTTGGCCCATGGCCCGTTCCTCGGGCGTGGCGCCGGCCTTCAGCACCTCGGCGCAGGCCGTGCCCTCCGGGTACTTCAGCGTCCCGTGCTGCTGCACGATCAGCGCCCGGCGCAGCGGGATCATCATCAGGATGCCGAGCAGAGCGCCCAGGATCGCGACCAGGATCACCCGCGTCACCTCCAGGTCGAAACCCAGGATCATGATCGCCGGCATGGTCACGCCGATGCCGAAGGCGATGGACTCGCCCGCGGACCCGGCGGTCTGGACGATGTTGTTCTCCAGGATCGTCGCGCCGCCCAGGCCAAGCCGGCCCAGGATGCGGAACAGGGTCAGCGAGATCACCGCCACCGGGATCGAGGCGCTGACCGTCAGGCCGACCTTCAGCACCAGGTAGAGCGACGAGGCGCCGAAAACCACGCCCAGCAGCACGCCCACGATCAGCGGGATCGGCGTCAGTTCGCGCAAGCTCGCGGTGGCCGGGATCAGCGGCCGGTGCGCGGCCGCCACGCTCGTCTCTTCAGCCACCGCCACTCAGCTATCCCCCGGTGCTAACGATCCTTCAGGCGAAGGTGCGCAGGTTTGCGTGCGCCGGGCAACGCCTTGCTCTTCCCCTGAGGGTGGGCAATCGCACGTGAGCTTTGACGGCCCGCAAGACGTCAAAGAACTTGGCGAGGCAACCTCTGGGCGCCCTTCTCCCCACGCGGGCGAAGGTGTCGCCGCAGGCGACGGCTGCGGGGGCTC
>DASZQQ010000358.1:0-16714 GCA_035549595.1 Caulobacteraceae bacterium | reverse complement strand
GGACTGGATCCTGGCCGCCGAGGCGACGCCGATGACCGGCGTGACCCTGTTCTCGCGCTGGCGGCTCGATTCGGGCACCGGCGCCATCCGCCGCCTCGAGGCCGGCGGCGACTTCTACACCAGCCGCGTCAACGGCTACGTCCGCTACCTGCAGGAGGACCAGTCGCCGACCGGGACCAAGTTCAAGGGCCTGGACTTCCGCGGCTACGTCTGGGCGACGAAGCACTGGGGCGCGAGCATCTACGGCGTGCGCGACATCGACGCAGGCCAGTGGCGCCGGCGCGACATCGGCGTCGTCTACCGCGACGACTGCGTGCAGGTGGAAGTGGTCTATCGGCGCGATCAGACATTCAACCGCACCCTGGGGCCTTCCAACTCCGTCGTCCTTCGCCTAACGCTCGCCACATTGGGGAATTCAGGGTACAGGCCCTGAGTGACGGCCCCCGCTCCCGCCGGACAGCGGGCCTGAAGCCATGAGGAATCGCATCGTCAATGCGTTGGGTTGGTAGGATCGCAGGCGCCGTAGGATTTGGCGGGGCCGTGGCGGGTCTGTTGATCGGCGGCTGGTCCGCCGCCTTCGCCCAGGATGCGTCTTTGGGAGCGCCGCCGCCGGCCGCAGCGCCGCCGGCCGCGCCGGCCCAGCCGCAGGGAATCTCCGAGAGCGTCGTCGCCTCGGTGAACGACGAGATCATCTCGACCTACGACGTCGTCCAGCGGATGCGCCTGCTGATCGTCACGTCGGGCATTCAGCCCACGGACCAGAACCTGCCGCAGATCCAGGCCGAAGCCCTGCGCTCGCTGATCGACGAGCGCCTGGAGCTGCAGGAGCTGCAGAAGGAATCCAAGCAGCAGAAGTTCGACCTGGTGGCCTCCGACGAGGAGGTCGACGGCGAGATCGCCGACATCGCGCGCAGCAACAACACCACGCCCGAGGCCCTGCTGGCCCAGCTGGCGGCCCAGGGCGTCGGCGCCGACACCTTCCGCCAGCAGCTGCGCGCCGAGATCAGCTGGCGGGGCTGGATCCGCGGCCGCTACGGCTCGCGCCTCAGCATCAGCGAAGACCAGATCAAGGCCTACCAGGCCCGCCTGCAGGCCGAATCCGGCCGCCCGCAGTACCAGATCAGCGAGGTGTTCATCGACTCCGGCCGCGCCGGCGGCATGCAACAGGCCGTCGCCGGGGCCAATCAGCTGATCGGCGAGCTGCAGAAGGGCGCGCCGTTCGCCGCCGTCGCCCGCCAGTTCTCCAGCTCGGCCACCGCCGCCAACGGCGGCGACGTGGGCTGGGTCTCGCCCGGAGAGATGCCGGCCGAGGTCGACCAGGCGCTCGATCAGATGCGACCGGGCCAGCTTTCCGCGCCGATCCAGACCAAGGACGGCGTCTACATCATCTACCTGCGCGACCGCCGGGCCGGCGGGGCCGCGACGATCGTCAACCTGAAGCAGGCCGCCATCGCCCTACCCGCCGACGCCACCGACGACCAGGTCGCCGCCGCCAAGGCCAAGCTCGAGGCCCTGCGCGCCAAGATCACCAGCTGCGACACCCTGTCGGTCCAGGCGGCCAAGGTCGACGGCGTCGTCGCCGGCGACCTGGGCGAGGCCGAGATCAAGGACCTGGCCCCGGCGTTCCGCGAGGCGGCCGAGAAGCTGCAGATCGGCCAGGTGTCCGAGCCGCTGCGCACCGACGCGGGCCTGCACCTGATCGCCGTGTGCAACAAGCGCCAGGCGGGCGCGGATCTGCTGAACCACGACGAGATCGAGAACCGCCTCTACGGCATCCAGCTGAGCATGATCGCCAAGCGTTACCTCAGGGACCTGAGGAACTCGGCGACCATCGAGACGCATTGAGCCCGGCGCCGCTCGCGCTCACCCTCGGGGAGCCGGCCGGCATCGGCCCGGAGATCGTCGTCAAGGCCTGGAACGCGCTGCGCCACGGCGGTCCGGCCTTCGTGGTCGTCGGCGACGCCCAGGCCCTGGCCGCGGCCTCGCCGGGCGGCGCCGGGATCGTCCAGGCGATCGCCGGACCGGCCGACGCCGCGGCCGTGTTCGAGGACCGCCTGCCGGTGCTGGACCTGCCGCTGTCGGCGCCGGTCATCGCCGGCCAGCCGTCGCCGACCGCCGCCCCGCACGTCGTGCGCTGGATCGAGACCGCCGTGGGCCTGGCCCTCTCCGGCGCGGTCGGCGCCGTCGTCACCGCCCCGATCGCCAAGGCGCCGCTCTACGAGGCCGGTTTCGGCTTCCCGGGCCACACCGAGTTCCTCGGCGAGCTGACCGCGGCCGCCCGCCAGGATGGCGCGCGCGGGCCGATCATGATGCTGGCCGCCGCCGACCTGCGCGTCACCCTGGTGACGATCCACGAGCCCCTGGCCAAGGTCCCCCAGCTCCTGACGGTCGACCGTATCGTCAACGCCGGGCTCGTCACCGCCCAGGCCCTGGGGCGCGATTTCGGCATCGCCGCCCCGCGGCTCGCGGTCACCGGCCTGAACCCCCATGCCGGCGAGTCGGGCTCGATCGGGCGCGAGGAGGTCGACACCATCGGGCCGGCGGTGCGCGCCCTGCGCGACCTCGGCGTCGACGCCACCGGCCCGCACCCGGCCGACACCCTGTTCCATCCCGAGGCGCGCACGCGCTACGACGCGGCGCTGTGCATGTACCACGACCAGGCCCTGATCCCGGTCAAGATGCTGGACTTCTGGGGCGGGGTGAACATCACGCTCGGCCTTCCCATCGTGCGCACCTCGCCCGACCACGGCGTCGGCTTCGACATCGCCGGGCGCGGCGTCGCCCGCCCCGACAGCCTGATCGCGGCGGTGCGCCTAGCCGACGCCATGGCCCGTCGCCGCGCAGCCGCATGAGCGGCCTTGCCGACCTGCCCCCCCTGCGCGAGGTCCTGGCCGAGGCCGGCCTCTTCGCCGACAAGCGCTTCGGCCAGCACTTCCTGCTCGACCTCAACGTCACACGGAAGATCGCGCGCTTCGCCGGGCCGCTCGAGGGCGCGCTCGTCATCGAGGTCGGCCCCGGTCCCGGCGGCCTGACGCGCGCCCTGCTCGAAGCCGGCGCGCGCGTGATCGCGGTCGAGAAGGACCCGCGCTTCGTCCCCATCCTCCAGACGCTCGGCGAGGCCTCCGGCGGCGCCCTGACCATCGTCGAGGCCGACGCCCTGGCCGTTGACGAGGCCGCCCTGACCGGCGGGGCCCCGGCCAGCGTCGTCTCGAACCTGCCCTACAACGTCGGCACGCCGCTGCTGGTGAAGTGGCTTACCGGCCCGTTCCGGCCTGTCTCGATGACGCTGATGTTCCAGAAGGAGGTCGCCCTGCGGGTCGTCGCGCGCCCGGGCGAGGCGGACTACGGGCGCCTGGCGGTGCTGACCCAGGCCGTGGCCCGCGCCCAGATCGTCATGGACCTGCCGGCCCGCGCCTTCACGCCCCCGCCCAAGGTCGCCTCGGCGGTCGTGCGCATCGATCCCCTGACCGACCGCCCGCCCGACGCCCTCGTGGCGGTTCTGCAGCGTGTCACCCAGGCGGCTTTCGGCCAGCGCCGCAAGATGCTGCGATCGTCCCTGAAGAGCCTCGGCGGCGAGGCCCTCCTGGCCCGCGCCGGCATCGATCCGACGCTTCGGGCCGAGGACGTGCCGGTGGACGGCTTCCTGGCGCTGGCCGCGGCCCTGTAGCTAGAAGTTGCGTCGCCCCGAACTGTCCGAAACGCCGATGGCAGCGGATATCTGGGGAATGTCGATCAAGACCCTCTCGGCCCGGTCCAATGCGGTCTGGAAGCGCTGCCTGGAGGCCGCGCGAACCGCCGTCTGAGCCAGCTTCTGGGCGGTGACCGGATGTCCTCGCGCCGCCATTGTGCGGGCGATGTCGGTTCTCAAGGCGATCTTGCGCAGTTCCATGCCGTAGCGGGTGGCCACCATCAGCGCGTCGCTTGCGAAGCGGAGCGACCCTTCGTAGTCCCCCGTCGCGTGCCGGATGCGGGCTATGGTCATCGAGGCTTCGCAGCGAACCCGATGCACGTCGGCCTGCAGGGCGTATTGAAGGGCTTCATCCAGCAGCCGGTTGGCGCGCTGCCGATCGCGCGGCGTGCTCTCAGGGCCGAAGAAGTAGGCGCTCGCGAGCGAGATCTGGATCCGGTAGACCAGATCCATCTGCCGGGTCGACTGCGCCAGATCGAGCGCCTTCTGGATCGGAGATCGCCCGGCCTCGTGATTTTTGGCCGGCTCGAGCGCGTCCACCCTCAAGCGCTCGAAGAACGCCTGGGCTCGGGTCTCCTCCAGATCCTTCAGGCCGGATATGGCGGTCTTGTAGAACCTCTGGGCGCGATCGAACTCGCCTTGGAGATGACTGCACCAGGCCAGGAAGCCGGTGGCGATCGCCGTCGCCAGCCTGCTTTCCAGCAGGGCCTTGTTTTTCTTCGAAACAGCGATGATCTCCTCGGCCATCCTCCGGGTCAGGCCGATGTCGCCCATCTCGACCTCGACCACCAACTGATTGAGGCGGATACGACGCCAGTTGTGCGCCCGATCGTCGAACTCGACCTGCGCCTGATTGACCCTGAACGCCCGTTCGAACGCGGCCTTGGCCTCGTAGAGGTCGCCCATGGCGAGACAGACGACGCCGCGCTCGTTGTGAAGCCATACGAGTTCGTCGGCGTGGAACGGCTCCCCGCGCCCATACAGCTTCCTGAACGTGCCTTCAGAACAATACCGCGAAACGGCTTCGCGCATGTGGGAGCGAGCCAGATCCATCTTGGCGTAGGCGTCGATCAGGCGGTCGAGACGTTCGGCATGCTCGCGCAGGATGCCGTCGCGGTCTTCCCGGATCAGCCGATCGCCCGTGTCCAGCGTCAGGATGCCCGTCGTCGAGTAATAGCCTCGGATCACCGCGAGCGCAGCCCGGAGCCGCTGAACGCTTTCGCGGCCGCAGAGCTGATGGATGCGAAGCCGCTCGATGTCGCTGTCCGGGCGGCTGACGCAGGCCTGCGCCACCCTGCCGGCCGCGTCCAGCATTTGTCGGAAGTCCCGGGCATCGATCCCCGCGCCGATTGCCGCCGTGTCGAGCTTCTCCGCGGCGCCGCTGTCCGTCGGCGTTTCGCGATAGACTCCGATCAGCACGTCGACGAGCGTTCCCAGCTCGTCGTGGATGGCGGGCTCCGGGATGTAGCCGTCAACGGGCTGGGCCACGTACAGCGACATGTTGAAGGCAGTCGACAGCTTCGCCTCGCTGAGGGGAATGCCGAAACGGCGGCGCATCTCGGTCAGCAGCGAACGGTGCAGGGCGTACCGGGGCGGACCGATCCCTTCGCCGCCCTGGTCGTAGGCGCCGTGACCCGACAGCTTCAGGACGAGCCCGACAGCCACCAGACGCTCGAGCAGCCCCTCCAGGTCCCAATCCGTCAGGGTCGCCGATTTGATCGCCGGCGCGGCGGAAAGCACCGAAGCTTCGACCGGCAGCCCGAAAAAAGCCAGGGTGCGCAACACCATGTGGGTGCGCTTGACGAAATCCTGTCGCAGGGAACCGGACGATTTCGGGCTCAGGGAGGAAAGGACGTCGTCGTCGAGCGCCCAGCTATAAAAGACTTCCCTCAAGCCCTGGGAGTCACCGCTGATGCGGGCTGCGGAGAGTGCAATGAAGCGGCGCGACTCCGCCTCGATGTTTCGCCAATCCCCCGGCGAGAGCGTCCGTGGATTGGCGGTGCGCGCGACGGCAGCGGCGATCTTCGCCATCTGGCGGAAGGGGATGTGCTCGGGGCGCCCATCGAACGATGGCCGGCGCTCGCAGAAGCCCGTGAACTCCCGGGGCTTCGCCCCGAGATCCTTCGCCACGTATCTGCGTATGCGTTCCGTGCCGAACAGCACCCAGCGCACGCCGGGAAGCTTCATCCGCAGCAGCTCGTCGAGCTCCGCGCTCAGCGGCAGCCCGGTGACCGAGAAGAAGCGCTCGACGCCGTTGATCACGATGTAGATCGGGTGGCCCCTGAGGCCCGGCTCCAGCCAGGCCTCGAACACCTGATGCCGACTGCGCGGCGCGGCGTCCTGCGCGCTGGCGTCGCCGACCGGCCCCGGCGGCTTGCCAAGGAAGTCCCGCACTTCCGTCAGCAAGGTATCGGTGTCGAAGCAGAACCCGCCGTTGATCAGCAGACACTCGCGCTTCATGTCCTGGCCGATGTGATTGGCGAGGTCGAGCGCAGCCTGGCCCTTTCCCGACCCGGACGAGCCCAGGACCGCCAGGATGCTGCTCTCGTCGTCGAGCTCGTCCCGAACGGCGGCCACCAGGCGCCGGTCGCAGCCGGCGCCGGGGGTCCAATCCTCGCGCGCCCAGAGTATCAGCGGATAGCGCTTCGACGCCGGCTGCAGCTCCGCGTTCGTCAATCGCCAGCGTTCGCCGACACGTTCTTCCCGGGCGACCTCCGACAGCCTCGTCGCGACCGCCCGCACCGAAAGGGCCAGGGCCTCCAGGTTGTCTTCCTGCTCCGTCGCCCCGGCGACCGCGATCTTGTCTCTCCTGGCGACCGCGCGCGCGCGCAGCGCCTCCTGTGCGCGCGTGTATTTCACGTCGTCGTCGAAGATCGTCAGGACGCCGAGCCGATGAAGCCAGTCGAGACGCTTCAGCCGCTTGTCCTCCGGGCTGAGGGCGCCGGGGATGGAACTCCACAGCAGGAACGCTGGGGCGACGCGGTGATAGGGATTGTTGCTGACGAACTCCCGGAATTCGCGATTGACGTCCTCCTCGGTCATGCCCAGGCCGACGAAGAGGATCGGATTGCCGCCCATCATCAGGCGCCGGGCGAATTCGAACGGCATCCGGTTGAGATCGTTCCGGCGATAAAGATTATCGTAGTCGCGATGCGTCACGATCATCGAGCGCCAGTTGCAGGCGCGCCCGTGCAGATGCATCACGTGCGAATCCACGTCGTCCGCGCCCACCGCGAACTCGATCAGCCGATCGATACGCTCCCGGTTCAGGAGATCGCTTTCGGCCGCCTTGCCGTGCGTCAGAACGCGCCGGATGCGTCCGCTGCCGAGGTCCCAGTCAAACTCCTCGGTGTCGTGCGAGACCGATGAACGCTCGCGGAGCGACCAGAGCGACTCGAAGGCCGACGTCAGCGACCCCGCGCAAAAGTCCGGATGGTCGCGGAGCATCGTCTTGCGCTCGATCTCGAAGTCGTAGTTCGTCGTCGCGAAGCGATGGATGTCCAGGTTGTCGAACAGGATCTTCGGCACGTCCATTTCGGATAGCCGCGCTTTCGGAGTCCGCCCCTCCGACAGTCTCCGATAGAGGACGGCGAACTGGTACGAGAGATACTCCACCGGCGACTCGAAATGATCGAGCGGCCACTTGTGAGTTGGGCGATCGCCGAGGTCCTGGCGACTGGCGCCGATCTCCTCCCGGCAGAAGACCTCTTCGATCAAGCTCATGGCCACCGTGTCGGTGATCACCGGCTTTGGCGGCCGCACGCCGTCCTGCACGATCCTGATCTGGGCTTCCGCCGCCAAGGCGGCCGCCGGATCCGAAGGACGCCACTTCCCGGCCTTGAAATCCTCAACGAACTCCCGGGCGAGCCGGAAGAACTCCTCCCGCAGATCGGACCGGTCGCCGTAGCCGAACGCCTCCGTGGCCATGCTGCCGACGAACGCGATCAACCGCCCGGTACGCATCGCCCGCACGAACTCGAGCCATGCGAGCTGGGCGAGCTTGTCGTCGTCCAGGTAATAGCGCTTGAGCGTGCTGGACATCGCGCTCACCGGGCGCACGCTCCCAGCGCGAAGGCTCGCTTGGCCATGAGGTCCTCCCCTGCCCGATCCCGCCAGGCCCCCGAACCCTACAGTTGCATCTTAACCATACGCAACGGCGGATCGCCGGAACGTACCGGCTTGGTCCTGTTGCCCTCAGCCCTTGCGCGGCGTGCGCGCGCGGATGCGGTCGAATCCGGCCTTGATGGCGGCGAAGCGGGCGTCGATCATCGGCTCGAACTGGTTGTCGGTGAAGATGTAGGGCCAGTCTTCCTCGATCGCCTCGCGCACCAGCTCGCCCACGTAGAGCGGGTCGATCCCGGCCGCCAGCGAGGCGCGGAAGGCGTCGAGGCCAGCCTGCTCCGCGGGCGTGAGCGTGCGCCGCTCGGCGGCCTCGAACCGCTCGGGCCGGTTGCGCTCGCCGTCCAGGATGCGGGTGTTGATCAGGCCCGGGCACAGCACGGAGACGCCGATCCCCTTGGCCGCCATGTAGGGCCTGAGCCCCTCCGAGAGGGCCACGACGCCGTACTTCGAAACGTTGTAGGCGGTGGCCGAGCCCGACAGCAGGCCGGCGATCGAGGCGGTGCTGACGATGTGGCCGCTCTCGCCGTTCGCCTCGATCAGCGGGCCGAAGATGGCGATCCCGTCGCGCACGGCGGTCAGGTTGACGGCCATGGTCCAGTCGTAGCCGGCCATGTCCCACTGCGGATAGACCCCGCCTGCGCCGACGCCGGCGTTGTTGACCAGGATGTTGACCTTGCCGAAGCGGGCGATGGTGGCGTCCGCGGCCTTCTGAAGCTCGGCCTTCAGCGAGACGTCGGCGACGACGCCATCGACGTCGGCATTGGTGGCCTTGAGCCGCTCCACTGCCGCCGCGAGGGCCGGCGCCTCGACGTCGCACAGCATCACCTTGACCCCGGCCTGGGCCAGGGCTGTCGCGATGCCGAACCCGATCCCCGACGCCGCCCCGGTGACGAACGCGACCTTGCCCGCGAGATCCTTCATGAGGCCGTCCTCCCCTCTGTTCCGCTTCCAGCTTCGCGGCAAACCGGGCGGGCGCCAATTCTTGTTCTGCGGAACTTCGTCCCCAGCTTGGAGGGGGAGAGCGCGCCTACAGCGGCTCGTCCGTCAGCGCCTGCACGAACGGGCGGATCCAGAGGTTGCGCGGGCGGCGCAGGCGTTCGGCGTGGTAGATGTGCGCCAGGTCCGCATAGGCGCGGTCGAAGTCGTCGTTCAGGATCAGGTAGTCGAACACCTGCCAGTTGGCGATCTCGGACTTCGCGCGAGCCAGGCGCTGGGCGATGACCTCCTCGGAATCCTGCGAGCGAGCGTGCAGGCGCCGGCTCATCTCGGCCAGCGAAGGCGGCAGGACGTAGACCTTGACCGAATCCTCGGGCGCATAGCCGCTGATGCTCATGGCGCCCTGGTAGTCGATGTCGAAGAGCACGCTCTGGCCCTTGTCGATCGAGGCCATCACCGGCGCCCGCGGCGTGCCGTAGCGGTTCTCGTAGACCTCGGCCCACTCCAGGAACTCGCCGGCCTCGATCATGCGGTCGAACTCGGCGCGGTCGACGAAGTGGTAGTCGCGGCCCTCGTGTTCGCCGGGCCTGGCCTTGCGCGTCGTCGCCGAGATGGAGAGGTGCAGGTCCGGGTGGTCGGCGATCAGGCGGCGCGTGAGCGACGTCTTGCCCACCCCCGAGGGGCTGACCACCATCAGCAGCAATCCCCGGCGGGGGCGTTCGCCGTCACTCGACATTCTGAGTCTGTTCCCGGAACTGATCGATCGCGGCTTTCAACGCCAGGCCCTTCTGCGTCAAGGCGCTGGTGGCCGATTTCGAGCACAGGGTGTTGGCCTCGCGCATGAATTCCTGGGTCAGGAAGTCGAGCCGGCGGCCGGCCGCCTGGTCGTCGGCCATCAGGGCGCGCGCCTGGACCACGTGCGTCTTCAGCCGGTCCAGTTCTTCGCGCACGTCGGCCTTCAGCGCCAGCGCCGCGGCCTCCTGCAGGATGCGCTCGGGCGTCGCCGCCTCGCCGGCGAGCTCCGCCATGCGCCGCTGCGCCCGGTCGCGGATCGCCAGAACCTGGGCTTCGGCCTCGGCCTCGGCGCCGACGGAGAGCTCGTCGATGCGCTCGACCAGGCCCGACAGGAGCCGCTCCAGGGCCGCCCCCTCCTCGAGCCGCGAGGCCTTCAGGCCGTCGAGGGCCTCGGCGATGGTCGCGGCCATGGCGACCTCGACCGCGGCCCGCGCCTCGGCGTCGTCGTCCTCGTCGCCGGCCTCGATCACACCGCGCAGGGCCAGGATCCCGTCCATCCGCGGCTGGCTGGCGAGCCCGGCCAGAACGTACTCCTCGCTGACCTTCAGGTAGCGGTCGAGGACGTCGCGATTGATCCGCACCTGGCCGGCGGCCTCGATGCGGCGCGCCTGCAGCGACACGTTGACCTGGCCGCGCTGGAAGCGCGCCTGGGCCGCCTCACGGGCGATCCGCTCGAGGGCGTCGAAGCCCGGCGGGCCACGGAAGCGGACCTCCAGGTTGCGGCCGTTGACACTGCGCGCCTCCACCGCCCAGGTCCACTGCCCCGCCCCCGCCTCGCGGCGGGCGAAGCCGGTCATGCCCGACAGCGCCATCTAGCGTCCCTTTGCCGGCGCGGCCGCGGCCGGCGGATGGGCGGCGGCCCGGGCCTTCTCGATCTCGCGCCACCGCTTCACGTTCTCGTTGTGCTGGTCCACCGTCGAGGAGAACACGTGACCGCCGGTGCCGTCGGCGACGAAGAACAGTTCGTCCGTACGCGGCGGATCGAGCGCGGCGGCCAGCGACGCGCGTCCCGGGTTGCCGATCGGCGTCGGCGGCAAGCCGTCGACGAAATAGGTGTTGTACGGCGTGTGCGTGTTCTTCTCCTGGGCGGTGATGCCGTGGCCCAGCGGGCGGCCGCGCGTCAGGCCGTAGATGATGGTGGGGTCGCTCTCGAGCCGCATGCCGTGCTGCAGGCGGTTGACGAACACCGCCGCGATCCGCGGCCGCTCGTCGGGCTTGGCGGTCTCCTTCTCGACGATCGAGGCGAGGATGACGGCCTGGTCGGGCGACTGGTACGGCAGGTCGGTGCGGCGCTGGGTCCAGAGGCTCGCCAGCAGCTTGTCTCGCGCGTCCATCATCCGCTGCAGCACCGCCGCGCGGTCCTCGCCGCGCCGGGCTTCGTAGGTCTCGGGCAGCACGGAGCCCTCCGGCGGCTCCGGGGCGCTGCCGGTCAGGAAGTCGGCGCGCTGCAGGATCTCGGCGACCATCACCGAGGGCACGCCCTCGGGAATGGTGATCAGGTGGCGGACGACCTTGCCGTCGCGGATGCGGGCGATGACCGTGGCCATCGAGGCGCCGGAGCGGAACTCGTACTCGCCGGCCTTCATGTGTTTGGCCGCGCCGGTCAGCTCCGAGGCGGCGACGAAGATCGGTCCGGAACTGATCACGTGCGCGGCGCGCAGCGTCGAGGCGATCTCGGGCAGGCCCGCGCCGGTGCGCAGGATGACGGTGGTCGACTGGCCCTCGCGCGCCCTGGGTCCGGGGCCGGCGAAGGTCCAGACGGCCCAGATCCCCAGCAGCAGGGCCGCCGCGCCGAGCACGGCCAGGGCGGTCGTCGTCGAGATCAGGAGGCGCCGCGCCGGGGTGACGGCCTTGGCGCGGCGATAGCGGGGTCCGCGGCTCACGGGGCCTTCTTGAACACCACCGAGGCGTTGGTCCCGCCGAAACCGAAGCTGTTGGACATGGCCAGCTCGATCTTCATCGGCTTGGCCTTGTTCGGCACCAGGTCGATCGGGGTCACCACCGAGGGGTTCTCGAGATTGATCGTCGGCGGCGCGATCTGGTCGCGCAGGGCCAGGACCGTGAACGCCGCCTCCACCGCGCCGGCCGCCCCGAGCAGGTGGCCGATCGCCGACTTGGTCGAGGACATGGCGACCTTGCCGGCCGCCTGGCCCAGCATGCGCTCGACCGCGCCCAGCTCGATCTCGTCGCCGAGCGGCGTCGAGGTGCCGTGGGCGTTGATGTAGTCGAGGTCGGCCGGTTCGATTCCGGCATGGCCGATGGCCGCCTTCATGGCCCGGAAGCCGCCGTCGCCGTTCTCGGCCGGGGCGGTGATATGGTAGGCGTCGCCGGCCAGGCCGTAGCCGATCACCTCGGCGTAGATCTTGGCGCCGCGCGCCCTGGCGTGCTCCAGCTCCTCGAGCACAAGCATGCCGGCGCCCTCGCCCATCACGAAGCCGTCGCGGTCCTTGTCGTAGGGCCGCGAAGCGCGCGTGGGCTGGTCGTTGAAGTTGGTCGACATGGCCCGGCAGGCCACGAAACCGGCGATGCCGACCGGGCAGACCGCGGCCTCGGCGCCGCCGGCCAGCATCACGTCGGCGTCGCCGTACTGGATCAGGCGCATGGCGTCGCCCACCGCGTGGGCGCCGGTCGCGCAGGCCGTGACCACGGCGTGGTTCGGGCCCTTGAAGGCGTAGCGGATTGAGACCTGGCCGGAGGCGAGGTTGATCAGGGCCGAGGGGATGAAGAACGGGCTGACGCGCCGCGGGCCCTTGTCGCGCAGCTCGATCGCGGTCTCGGCGATGGTGTCGAGGCCGCCGATGCCCGAGCCGATGATGACGCCGGTGCGCTCGCGCTCGTGCTCGTCCTCGGGGGTCCAGCCGGCGTCCTTCACCGCCTCGTCGGCGGCCGCCATGGCGTACAGGATGAAGTCGTCGACCCGGCGCCGCTCCTTGGCGCTCATGGTCTGGTCGGGGTCGAACGAACCCTCGACGTCCGGGCCGCCGCCGCCGCGGCCGTCGATGCGCGGCACTTCGCAGGCGATCTGGCAGGCATAGTCGGGCGTGATGTCGAAAGCCGTGATCCTGCCCGCCCCGGACTTGCCGGCGATCAGGTTCTTCCAGGTCGTCTCAACGCCCCACCCCAGGGGGGTGATCAGGCCCAGTCCGGTCACGACAACTCGACGCATCGTCTTCTGGTCACTTCCTTCGCACCGGCGAGCCGGCGGCCGAATAGACGAACGCCGCGCCCATCAGCGAATCTGACGCGGCGCGGCGCTGGCTGGCGAACGTGTGGGGCCGGTCAGGCGCCCAGCCGCTCCCCGATGAACTTCACGGCGTCGCCAACCGTCTGGATGTGCTCGGCGGCGTCGTCCGGGATCTCGATGTCGAACTCTTCCTCGAACGCCATCACGAGTTCGACGTTGTCCAGGCTGTCGGCGCCCAGATCGTCGATGAAGCTGGCCTTCTCCGTCACCTTCTCGGGGTCGGCGTCCAGGTGCTCGATGACGATCTTACGCACGCGCTCAAGAATGTCGGACATTCAGTTCTAGTCCCTCGTTATGGTTGGCGCCGGTCGGCGGGGTCTCCTGAATGCCCCCGCGCGCGGATTTCACTCAAAATCTAAGGCCTCAGGCCGCGCTCTGGAAGGCTTCGTTTCCAAGTCGGCCTTCGCCTAGCATGTTCCTCGGAGCGAGGCCAGCGGGCCTCGTCGCCGATCCCGTTTCGGGTATCAGATCATCGCCATGCCTCCGTTGACGTGCAGCGTCTGGCCGGTGACGTAGGCCCCTTCGTCGCTGGCCAGGTAGACGCAGGCGGCGGCGACGTCCGCCCCCGCGCCCAGCCGTCCGGCGGGGATGGTCCCCATGATCTGGGTCTTCTGGGCGTCGGTCAGGGCGTCGGTCATCGGGCTTTCGATGAACCCCGGCGCGACGCAGTTCACCGTCACGTTGCGGCTGGCCACCTCCTGGGCGAGCGCCTTGGAGAAGCCGATCATGCCCGCCTTCGACGCGGCGTAGTTGGCCTGGCCGGCGTTGCCCATGACGCCCACCACCGAGGTGATGCCGATGATCCGGCCGGCGCGGCGGCGCATCATGCCGCGCAGGGCGGCGCGGGCGAGGCGGAAGTAGCTCTCCAGGTTCACCTGGATGACGGTCTGCCAGTCCTCGTCCTTCATCCGCAGCAGCAGGCCGTCGCGGGTGACGCCCGCGTTGGACACCAGGATGTCGAGGTCGTGGCCGGCCGCGGCCTCGGCCGAAGCGACGAGGCCGTCCACGGACGCCGGGTCGGCGAGGTTGGCTACGGCCACCGAGGCGCGCTCGCCGAGTTCGGCGCGCAGCTCGGCCAGCGCCTGCTCGCGGGTGCCCGACAGCACCACGTTGGCGCCCTGGGCGTGCAGGGCCCGGGCGATGGCGCCGCCGATGCCGCCAGAGGCGCCGGTGACGAGGGCGGTCTTGCCGGAAAGGTCGAACATGGCGTCTCCCAAAAGCGGGGCGGCCGGGCGCTGTGCGCCTCGCCGGGTGGAACTCAGAGGCTGGCGGCGAAGGCTTCGAGATCGGCCGGGGCGTTCAGGGCCAGGGCCTCGGCGTCGGGGGCGATACGCTTGGCCATGCCGGTGAGCACCTTGCCGGCCCCGGCCTCGGCGAAGCGGGTGACGCCGCCCTCGCCCGCCAGCCACTCCATGCTCTCGCGCCAGCGCACGCGGCCGGTCACCTGCTCGACCAGCATGCGCCGGATCGCCTCCGGATCGAGCGTCGGACGCGCGGTGACGTTGGCCACCAGCGGCGCCTTGGGGGCGAGGATGGTCACGCCGGCCAGGGCCTCGGCCATCTCGTCGGCCGCCGGCTGCATCAGCGGGCAGTGGAACGGCGCCGAGACGTTCAGCGGGATCGCCCGGGCGCCCAGCGTCTTGGCCTCTTCGATGGCCCGGTCCACCGCCGCCTTGGCGCCGGAGATGACGACGTTGCCGGCGTTGTTGTCGTTGGCGACCACGCAGACCCCGACCGTCGAGCCGGCCTTGGCCGCGGCCTCGGCCAGGGCGACGTCGGACTTGGGCCCGATCAGGGAGGCCATGGCCCCCTCGCCCACCGGCACGGCGCGCTGCATCGCCTGGCCGCGCAGCTTCAGCAGACGCGCGGTATCGGCCAGGCCGATCGCCTCGGCCGCGGCGAGGGCCGAGTATTCGCCCAGCGAATGGCCGGCGACGAAGGCGGCCTTGCCGACCCCGACGCCGAACTCCTTCGCCAGGGTGCGGATCACCGCCAAGCTGACCGCCATTAGCGCCGGCTGGGCGTTCTCGGTCAGCGTCAGATCCTCGATCGGCCCCTCGCGCATCAGGCGCGACAGGTTCTGGCCCAGGGCCTCGTCGACCTCCTGGAACACCTCGCGCGCGGCGGCGAAGGCGTCGGCGAGGTCGGCCCCCATGCCCACCGCCTGGCTGCCCTGACCGGGGAAGATGAAGGCAAGGCTCATGCGCTCGAGATCTCCCGTCGGGCCCGCTTGTCCGGGCCGTCACGGCGCGGAGGGTTAGGCGATCGGTCCGGCTTGGGCAAGGCGGCCGTCCTGATCCGCGCGCGGCTTCAATTCGTAGAACCGCTTTAGCCCCGGCGCGCGGCGGCGCATAATCCAGCCGAGACGGGCGAACCGACTGTGGAAGGCATCCCATGAAACGACTGATTCTCGCGGCGGCCGCCGCGACGCTGCTCATCGCCGGCCCCGCCCTCGCCGCCCTCAAGCCGGGCGACAAGGCCCCCGAGTTCAAGGCCAACGGCTTTCTCGCCGGCCAGCCCTACAGCTTCGACCTGGACGCGGCGCTGAAGAAGGGGCCGGTGGTGCTGTACTTCTTCCCGGCGGTGCACACGAGCGGCTGCAACCTGGAGGCCCACCTGTTCGCCGACGCCATCGACCAGTTCAAGCGCCAGGGCGCCACCGTGGTCGGGATCACCGCCGGCAAGCTCTCCGAGCTGCAGACCTTCTCCAACGAGACGCAGTACTGCTCGGGCAAGTTCCCGGTCACGGCGGACCCCGACCGGGCCATCGCGAGGCGCTACGATTCGCTGCTGAACATGCCGGGCTTCAACGTCTCCAACCGCACCAGCTATGTGATCGCGCCGGACCACTCGATCCTCTACGCCTACAGCGACCTGGCCGCCGACCACCACGTGACCAACACCCTCGACGCCGTCGCCAAGTGGCGCGCGGCGCATCCGCACTGACCGGCGTGGGCGCGCTTTCGCAACTGATCGAGCGGGGCGGCCCGCCGCTCGGGCCGGGGTCGGCGTTCGACCCCGGCGGCGCGGGCGCGACGCCGCTGGCGGCCGAACTGGCGGGCCTGATCGCGGCCAGGGACGGCTTCTTCGTCGCCGACGAGGCCCTGGTCGTCTTCCCCGGCTACTCCCCGGCCGCGCCGCTCGACCTCGTGCGCCTGAACGCCGGCAACTGGCGCAACGCCTACTGGCACCTGTGCCAGGGGCTGTATTTCTTCGCCGCCGACGCCCTCGGCGACCTCTTCGCCCTCGCCGGCGACAAGGTGGTGCGCTTCGCCACCGAGACCGGCATGGCCGAGCCGATGGCGGACAGCCTCGAGGGCTGGGCCGAGGCGATCCTCGCCGATCCCGCCGGCCAGACCGGCTGGCCGTTCATGAAGGCCTGGCGCGAGGCCAACGGGCCGGTGCGCCCCGGCTGGCGCCTGACCGGGCGCGAACCCTTCGTGCTGGGTGGCGGGTTCGACCTCGCCAACCTCCAGGCGGTCGACCTCGTCGACATCCTGACCTTCCGCGGCCGCCTGGCGTCCAAGATCCACGACCTCCCGCCCGGCGCGGAAATCCGCATGGCCACCTGAGCTTGGCCCCAACGCTGCTATTGGCCAACTGACCGGGGACATGTTCCGAAGGTACGTGTCCCCTCCAGTGAGCTGGAGAGAAGGGGACACGAACCCCGCTGGCGCGGGGATCATGTCCCCGGAGGCGCCCGTCCGCTCTTGAGTCTCAAGGCGTTTGCGCGTAACGACGCGCCCTTTCACGGGAGGCGGTCTCCACGCGGAACGTCAAAGGGCTCGGGAAACTCCCGGCCGCCGCGGCGAGAACCATCGCTCCGGGCGCTTCTTCCAGCCCCGGCGCGCCGCCTTCCTCACGGAAGAAGGAAACCATGGCTTACTACGAGCACGTGCTCATCGCGCGTCAGGACATCTCGCCGCAAC
>DASZQQ010000357.1:0-18391 GCA_035549595.1 Caulobacteraceae bacterium | reverse complement strand
CTGCTGCGCGACCCGCGCCAGCTGCCCGCGCTCCTCCGCCTCGCCCGCGACAGCGCCCGCGCCTTCGCCGCCCTCGAGCGCGCGGCCCCGGCGCTCGCGCTCAGGGCCGGGTGACGCCCGATCCGAACAGGCTTAGGTTCGAGATTCGAACCCAGGACTGCCGATGATCCCGGAACGCCTGCGCTACGACCTGACGCACTGCTCGATCGGCCGGGCGCTCGAGGCGCTCGGCGAGAAGTGGTCGCTGCTGATCGTGCGCGAGGCGTTCTACGGCCTTCGCCGGTTCGACGACTTCGCCGCGGCCCTCGGTTGCGGGCGGGCGGTGCTGAGCCAGCGTCTGAAGCGCCTGACCGCCGAGGGCGTGTTCGAGGCCGCGCGCTACCGCCGGCCCGGCCAGAGGGCGCGGCTGGAATACCGCCTGACGCCGAAGGGCCAGGCCCTGCTGCCGACGATCCTGGCCCTGTCGCAGTGGGCCGACGCCTGGGCGCCGGGTCCCGATGGCCCCGTCCTCATGCCCGCCCACGCCGGCTGCGGCGAGACGGTCTCGGTGACCCTGTCGTGCGGGCGCCACGACGCCCTCGCCCCCGGCGAGGTCGCCCTTCTTCCCGGCCCCGGCGCGAAACGACTGGGGACATGATACCGCCAGCGGCGGGTTCGTGTCCCCTGGCTGCAGGCTGCTAGCTGGAGGGGACACGAACCTGCCTGCGGCAGGATCATGTCCCCGGTCAGGAGCCCGGGACCGGCAGGACTTCCATGATCTCCACGGCCTCGCCGGGGAAGATCGCGAAGTGGGGGTGGTTCTCGAACAGGCGCGCGGCGGCGGCGTGGTCCTCGGCCTGGATCACCACGAAGCCGGCCACGGCGTTGTGGGTGTCGGCGATCCCGGTCTTGTCGACCGTCTTGGTGGCCCCGAGCGGGCCGCCGGTGAAGGCGAGCCTGTCGGCGTTGGCGGCCATCCAGCCGCTCCAGGCGGCCATGCCCCTGGCGATGGTGTCCGGGTCCGGCGGCGAGGGACGCGCGTCAGGGTTCGGCGAGCCCGTGTAGAGGGCGAGGAAGGTCTTCATCGGCCTGGCTCCGGCGGGAGGGATGATCCGCCCACCTTATCCCAGGCCGCGCGCCGCCGTGTGACAGCAGTCAGACCTTCTCGACCTTCCGCGCGCGCGGCCGCGTGGCCTTGATCTCGGCCAGCTTCTGCTCGACGTGGCTGGAGAACACGAACTCGGCCGGACGCTGCTTGTCGAGCGGGATGTCGGGGGCCATCGGGCCTTCCGTGCGCACGCCCTTCAGCGTCACCGACAGCGCCTTCAGCGGATGCTTGACGATGTCGGCCACGGCGGTGGCCTCGAAGCCCGAGTGGACCATGCAGTCGGCGCACTTCTCGTAGTTGCCGACGCCGTAGCTGTCCCAGTCGGTCTCGTCCATCAGCTCCTGGAAGGTCTTGGCGTAGCCTTCGCCGACCAGGTAGCAGGGCCGCTGCCAGCCGAACACGTTGCGCGTCGGGTTGCCCCAGGGCGTACAGGCGTAGGTCTGGTTGCCGGCCAGGAAGTCGAGGAACAGGGTCGACTGGGTGAAGCTCCAGGCCTTGCCGCCATTGCCGCGCTTGAAGATGTCGCGGAACAGCTGCTTGGTCTTGGTGCGGTTCAGGAAGTGCGCCTGGTCGGGCGCGCGCTCGTAGGCGTAGCCGGGCGAGATGGTGACGCCGTCGACGCCCTCGGCCTTCATCGCGTCCAGGAACTTCGCCACCCGCTCCGGGTCGGCGCCGTCGAACAGGGTGCAGTTCAGGCTGACCTGGAATCCCTTGGACTTGGCCAGCCGGATCGCCTTCACGGCGATGTCGTAGACGCCGTCCTGGCACACCGAACGGTCGTGCATGACCTGGTCGCCGTCGAGGTGGATCGACCAGGTGAAGAACGGGTCGGGCTTGTACTGATCGATCTTCTTGGTCAGCAGCAGCGCGTTGGTGCACAGGATGACGAACTTCTTCTTCGCCAGGTAGCCCTGCACGATCCGGGGCAGATCGCGGTGCAGCAGCGGCTCGCCGCCGGCGATCGAGACCACGGGGGCGCCGCACTCGTCGATCGCCTCCATGCACTGGTCGTAGCTGAGGCGCTGGTTCAGGATCTCGTCGGGATAGTCGATCTTGCCGCAGCCGGCGCAGGCCAGGTTGCAGCGGTAGAGCGGCTCGAGCATCAGCACGAGCGGGTAGCGCTTGGCGCCCGACAGGTGCTTGCCGGCGATGTAGGCGCCGATACGCGCCACGGCCTGCAACGGAATGGCCACGCGATGCTCCTTCTTACACGTTCCGGAGGCTGCGCCCGCTCACGCGCGCAACGCCGCCGGCAGCCGAAATTGAATGTTTTCCTCGACGCCGTCCATCTGTTCCACCTCGACCGGGCCGAGGCGCTTCAGGGCGACGATGACGTCCTGGATCAGTTCCTCCGGCGCCGAGGCGCCCGCAGTGAGGCCGATCGTCTGCTTGCCCGCCAGCCAGGCCGGATCCAGGCCGCCGGCGTCGTCGATCAGGTAGCTCGGCACCCCCGACTCGCGGCCGATCTCGACCAGGCGGTTGGAATTCGAGCTGTTCTTCGCCCCCACCACCAGGATCACCTCGGCCCGCTCGGCCAGGTCGCGCACGGCCGACTGGCGGTGCTGGGTGGCGTAGCAGATGTCGGAGGTGTCGGGGCCGACCACGTCGTCGAAACGGGCCCGCAGGGCTTCGATCACGGCGCGGGTGTCGTCGACGCTGAGCGTGGTCTGGGTGACGTAGGCCACCGGCTGGCCACGCGGGATGTCGAGGGCGTTCACGTCGGCCTCGCTGGAGACCAGATGCACCGGCGCGTCGACCCGGCCCACCGTGCCCTCGACCTCCGGATGGCCGGCGTGGCCGATCAGGATCAGGGTGCGGCCGTTGCGCACGTAGCGGCGGGCCTGGGCGTGGACCTTGGAGACCAGCGGGCAGGTGGCGTCGAGCACCGGCAGGCTGCGCGCCTGGGCGGCGCGGACCACGGCGCTGGAAACCCCGTGCGCCGAGAACACGGTGTGGGCGCCGTCGGGCACCTCGTCGAGCTCCTCGACGAAGATCGCGCCCTTGGCCTTCAGGCTCTCGACCACGTGCTTGTTGTGCACGATCTCGTGGCGCACGTAGATCGGCGCGTCGTACTTGTCGATCGCCCGCTCGACGATGTCGATGGCGCGCACGACGCCGGCGCAGAAGCCTCGGGGCTGGGCCAGGATGATCTTCATTTAGGCTCCGCGCCCCCACTCGGGGCAGCAAATAGGGGTCCCTGACGGCCGGCGAAAGGCGCTGAAGCCCCGTTTGCCATCGTTCCGCCCGCACACCAAGCGGTCGCAACACGGCAGGGCGAAAGCGTCGCATTCGCACAACACTCACTCGCCTTCGACGCCGCGAAGGGGCATGAGCCACAGCATGACGGCGCTTGTGGCGGTGATTCATGTCCTCGGTTGGGCGGCCGCGGCCCTCGGCGCCGTCGGCTGCGCCTACGCCCTGGCCGCCGCCCTGTTCGTCGGCCGCCTGGCCGGGCGCCCGGCCGGGCGCGCCGACTCCCCGCCCGACGCCACGCTGCTGAAGCCCCTGCACGGCGACGAGCCGGGCCTGGCGGACAATCTCGAAAGCTTCCTCGCCCAGGACTATCCCAGCCAGGTGCAGCTGGTCGCCGGCGTTCAGGATCCGGCCGATCCGGCGATCGGCGTCGTCCGCGCCCTGCAGGCCGCCCATCCGGGCCAGGACGTCGAACTGGTGGTCGACGCGGCCGAGCACGGCGCGAACCGCAAGATCTCCAACGTCGTGAACATCGCCGCGCGGGCGAAGCATCCGCTGCTGGTGCTCAGCGACAGCGACATCCGCGTGGGGCCGCACTACCTGGCCGCCGTCGCCGCCGCCCTGGCCGAACCGGGCGCCGGGGCGGTCACCTGCCTCTACGTGGGCCGGCCGGCGGCGGGCCTGTGGTCGCAGCTGGCGGCGATGGCGATCAGCTACAACTTCCTGCCCAACGCGGCGCTGGGCTCGTCGATCGGCATGGCCCAGCCGTGCTTCGGCTCGACCATCGCCATGACGGCGGACACCCTGGCGCGGATCGGCGGTTACGGCGCCTTCGCCGGCCACCTGGCCGACGACTACGAGATCGGCCGGGCCGTGCGCGCGCTCGGCCTTCGCGTCGCCATCCCGCCGCTGGCGGTCGAGCACCTGTGCGCCGAGGCCAGCCTCGGCGAGCTGATCGAACACGAGTTGCGCTGGGGCCTCACCATCCGCCTGATCGACACCGCGGGCTACGCCGGCAGCGTCGTGACGCACCCCCTGCCCTTCGCCCTGATCGCCCTCGCCTTGACGGGGCTCGCCCCGGCCGCCATGTGCTTGGTCCTGGCGGCGCTTCTCGCCCGCCTCGTCCTGAAGCTTCAGGTCGACGCCCGATGCGGCGCCCGTTCGGGGCCGTGGTATCTGCTTCCCTTGAGGGACATGCTATCCTTCGGCGTCTTCCTGGCGAGCTTCCTGACGCGGACGGTCGGCTGGCGCGGAAGGCGGTTCGACGTCCGGCCGGACGGTCTGCTCACTGGTTCCTAAGAGGTCTCTCCCTTGCTGCGCACGCTTTTCCTGCAAGCCCCTTCCTTCGACGGCTTCGACGGCGGCGCCGGCTCGCGCTACCAGGCCAAGCGCGAGATCAAGTCGTTCTGGTACCCGACGTGGCTGGCCCAGCCGGCGGCCCTGGTCGAGAAGTCCAAGCTGATCGACGCCCCGCCGCACCGCACCTCGCTGGCCGAGGTCACCGCCCAGGCCAAGGACTTCGATCTCGTGGTGCTGCACACCTCGGTCCCGTCCTTCGCCTCGGACGTGAAGACGATCGAGGCGCTGAAGGCGGCCAACCCTGACCTCAAGGCGGGCCTGATCGGCGCCAAGGTCGCCGTCGACGCCGACGGCAGCCTGAAGTCGGCCCCGGCCGTGGACTTCGTCGCGCGCAACGAGTTCGACTTCACCATCAAGGAGGTCGCCGACGACCGGCCGTGGTCCGAGATCGCCGGCCTCAGCTACCGCAACGCCTCGGGCGCCATCGTCCACAACGACGACCGGCCGATCCTCGAGCAGATGGACAACCTGCCGTTCGTCACCCCGGTCTACCAGCGCGACCTGACGATCGAGAACTACTTCATCGGCTACCTGAAGCACCCGTACATCTCGATGTACACCGGCCGCGGCTGCAAGAGCCGCTGCACCTTCTGCCTGTGGCCGCAGACCGTCGGCGGGCACCGCTACCGCACCCGCTCGGTGGGCCACGTGATCGAGGAGATCGCCTGGGCCAAGAAGGCCTTCCCGCAGGTGAAGGAGTTCTTCTTCGACGACGACACCTTCACCGACGACCTGCCGCGCGCCGAGGCGATCGCGAAGGAGCTGGGCAAGCTCGGCGTCACCTGGTCGTGCAACGCCAAGGCCAACGTGCCGCGCCGCAGCCTGGAGGTGATGCGCGACAACGGCCTGCGCCTCCTTCTGGTCGGCTACGAGAGCGGCAACCAGCAGATCCTGCACAACATCAAGAAGGGCATGCGCGTCGAGGTCGCCGAGCGGTTCACCAAGGACTGCCACGAGCTGGGCATCACCATCCACGGCACCTTCATCCTGGGCCTGCCCGGCGAGACCACAGAGACCATCGCCGAGACGGTGAACTGGGCGCGCAAGATCAACCCGCACACCATCCAGGTGTCGCTGGCCGCGCCCTATCCGGGCACTTTCCTGTACGACCAGGCAGTCAAGAACGGCTGGCTGGACGCCGACAACGCCGAACTGGTGGACGAGCACGGCATCCAGATCGCGCCGCTGCACTACCCCCACCTCAGCCACGCCGAGATCTTCGACAGCGTCGAGACCTTCTACAAGCGGTTCTACTTCCGCCCCGGCAAGATCGGCTCGATCGTCGGCGAGATGGTGCGCAGCCCCGAGATGATGAGGCGCCGCCTGCGCGAAGGCGTCGAGTTCTTCGAGTTCCTGAAGGAGCGCAAGGGGGCGGCGGCTTGAAGCTGTCCACCCCGTCCGCGCGACTGCACGCGGCTCTTCCCCCGCTGGGGAAGAGAATGCTCCATTTGGGCGCCTCGCGATCTGGACAAGGGGGGGCCAGCCGTGGCCCGCATCTGATCACCTCCACAGCGCCGGGACGCGACCTGCGATGACCCTTGCCGCTTCCGCCGACTGGTCGAGCCAGAACCGGCGTCCGCTGAAATTCGGCAGCGACGAGCACAAGGAGCTCTTCTGCCGAATGCTGCTCGACACCTTCAATCCGTACAAGCCGGCCATCATCGACTGGCCGAAGCTGTCGGATGAATCGCGCGAGCGCCTGACCGGCCTGCCGATCTGGGACATCGCCGTGCAGACCGAGGGCAAGGCCGGGCTGCGGGTGAAGACCTACGCCGGCCTCGTCCACGACGCGCTCCTCAAGGAGGCGGTGGAGCTGAACGGCTTCGAGGAGCGGCGGCACAAGACCGTGCTGGCCAACCTCGTCGAGGCCTACGGCATCAAGCTGGAGCCCGAGCCCGAGTACAAGGTTCCGAAGGATCCGGAGTGGGCCTTCATGGTCACCGGCTTCTCGGAGTGCATCGACAGCTTCTTCGCCTTCGGCCTGTTCGAGGTGGCCAAGCGCTCGGGCTTCTTCCCCGAGGAGCTGGTCGACACCTTCGAGCCGGTGATGCACGAGGAGGGCCGGCACATCCTGTTCTTCGTCAACTGGGTGGCCTGGCATCGCGCCAACATGCCGATCTGGAAGCGGCCGTGGTTCGAGCTGCGCGTGCTGGGCGTGTGGCTGTTCCTGATCTGGGAGCGGATCGGCATCGCCCAGGGCATCGAGACCAAGGGCCAGGACAACAACTTCACCGTCACCGGCGCCTCGCAGATCGGCGTCGACATCGACGGCCCCGGCCTGATGGACATCTGCCTGGCCGAGAACGACCGGCGCCTGGGCCAATACGACCCGCGCCTGCGCCGGCCGACCTTCGTGCCGGCCATGGTGCGCCTCGCCCGCCGGTTCATGGGCCCGTCGAAGTCGTCTCTGGCCCAGGCGGCGGCCGCGTGAGCCGGACCCGCTGACCGCCGGATGCCCGATCGCCTGCTGATCGTCACGGCCGACGACTTCGGCCTCTCGCTGGAGGTCAACGAGGCCGTCGAGGCCGCGCACCGCCGCGGGATCCTGACCTGCGCCAGCCTGGTGGTGGCGGGCGCGGCCGCCGAGGACGCGATCCGGCGAGCGAAGGCGATGCCGGACCTGGGGGTCGGCCTGCACCTGGCGCTGGTCGACGCGCCGCCCGCCCTGCCGCCCGGCGAGATCCCCGACCTGGTCGACGAACGCGGCGCCCTGACCCTGAACCCGGCCGGAGTCGGCACGAAGATCGCCTTCAGCCGCCGCGCGCGCGACGAGGCCCGGGCCGAGGTGAGGGCCCAGTTCGAGGCCTTCCGCCGCAGCGGCCTCGCCCTCGACCACGTCGACGGCCACTGGCACTTCCACCAGCACCCGGCCATCACCGACCTGATCGTCGAGCTGGCCCCCGAGTACGGCGTGAAGGCGGTGCGCACGCCGAACGAGCCGGCGCTGGCCTCCTGGCGCGCCGCGGGCCGCAGGGGCCTCGCCGCCCGGACGGCCACCGCACTCGGCCATGCGCCGCTCTGGGCGCGCCTGCGCCGGCGGCTCACGGCCGCGGGCATCGCCACCAACGACTGGTTCTTCGGCCTGAACGACGGCGGGGCCATGGACGCAGGCCAGCTGGCGCGCACCATCGCCAACCTGCCGCCCGGGGCCAGCGAGATCGGCCTGCACCCGGCCGCCGCGCCGCCCCCGGCGCCGCACGCCCCGCCGGCCGCCTGGCGCCTGGTCGACGAGATGAACGGGCTGATGGCTCCCGAGGTGAGGGAGGCCGCCAGGGCCGTCCGCCTGGGCCGCTTCTGCGACCTGCCGGCCTGGCGCAGGGCGGCCTGATGAAGAAGCTGTTCCTGCCCGCCGTGTTCCTGATCGGGGTCGCGGCGGCCGCGATCCTGACCCTGCACGCCGGCTTCGCCGGGGTCGTGCAGACGCTGAACCAGATCGGCTGGCGGGGGCTCGGCGCCGTCTGCGCCATCCAGCTGGTGACCCTCACCCTCTGCGGCCTCGCCTGGCGGGCTGTGGCCGACGACGTCAGCTTCGCCGCCTGCACCGGCGCACGCTGGATCCGCGACGGCAGCTCCAACCTCGTCGCCTTCATCCCGGCCATCGGCGAGGTGATCAGCGCCCGCGCGCTCGCCATCCTCGGCCGCACCGGCAGCCAGGCCGCCGCGGCGAGCACGGTGGTCGACGTCGCCGCCGAGACCCTCAGCCAGGCGCTCTACGCCGCCTTCGGTTTCATCGTCCTCGTCAACCGGCTGGATCCGGGCGCGGCGCGGCTGTGGCTGGGCATCACCCTGGTCGCCATCCTGCCGCTCTTCGCCCTCTTCGCCCTCAGCCGCCACGAGGGCGCCCTGGCGTTCGCCGAGCGCGTCGGCGCGCGCATGGCCGGCGTCCTCGGCTTCAAGGAAGGAACCGCCTTCTCCGGCCTTGCCCAGGCGGTGGACCAGCTGAACAAGCAGCCGCTCAGGGTCGCGGCCTCGACCTTGCTCCACCTCGCCGCCTGGCCGATGGGGGCCATCGCCGTCTGGGCCGCCGCCCAGGGCCTGCAGCACCCGCTGCGGCTGATGGACTGCGTGATCCTCGAGAGCCTCGCCTACGCAGCCCGTAGCGCCGCCTTCCTGGTGCCCTGGGGCGCCGGGGTGCAGGAGGGAACCTTCGTCGGCGTCGGCGCCCTGGTCGCGGTGGACGCGACGACCGCGATCGGCCTTTCTCTCGCCCTCAGGGCGCGGGACCTTGTGTTCGGCGCGCCCTCACTGATCTTCTGGTACCTGGCAGAGGGCCGGCGCTTCTGGACCCGTCGCCCGCAAGCGTGAGCCCGATGACCCGCCACACCGCCCTCTCGACGACGATGCTTGGACTTGCCTTCGCTGTCGGCCTGGCCGCCTCGGCCAGGGCGCAGACGCCCGAGGATCCGTGGGAGCACTGGAACCGGCGCAACTACGAGGCGCACGACGTCTTCGACAAGAAGATCCTCTGGCCGCTGGCCAGGCTCTACCACGCCCTGACGCCCGGCATCATCGGCCAGGGCATCCACCATGTGCTGGTCAACCTGTCCGAGCCGGTGACCTTCGCCAACGACGTGCTGCAGGTGCGGCCCAAGCGCGCCTTCCACACCTCGGTGCGGTTCGTGTCCAACTCCCTGGCCGGGATCGGCGGCCTGATGGACGTGGCCGGCCGCGCCGGCATTCCGCACAAGGACAACGACTTCGGCGTCACGCTGGGGGTGTGGGGCTTCAAGAGCGGGCCCTACATCTTCGCCCCCCTGGTCGGCCCGACCACGGTTCGCGACCTGACCGGCACGGTCATCCAGGCCGCGCTCGACCCGTTCCGCTTCGTCGACTACCGCTCGCGCACCCAGATCGACATCACCTGGGCGGTCGTCGGCGGGCTCGACAAGCGCTACTCGAGCGAGGCCGACCTCAACGCGCTGCTGGAGGGCTCGACCGACCCCTACGCGACCCTGCGCTCGGCCTACCTGCAGGACCGCGAGGCCAACGTCGAGGATCGCGAGGCGCCGCCGGCCAACCTGCCCGACATCGAGAGCGAGCCGGCGCCCCAGTCGCCTTCGTCCCAGCCGCCGCCGTCGTCACAGGGCGAGGCGCCGCCGCCCGCCGAGGCCTCCCAGCCGCCTCCCGCGACCGAAACCGCTCCGCCGCCCCAGGCCATGGCCGCGCCCGCCCACGGCGCCGACGCCGACGCCCGCGTGGCGAGCGCCGAGGCCGACGCCGACGGACCGATCTCGACAGCCGGAGCCGACGCGCGCCCGATCCTGGAGGCCGCGCTCTGACGCCGACCCCGACCGCCGCGCCGGCCCGCCCTTCCCTGATCGCCGGCCTCGTCGCCTGGTGCGCCGCGCGCGCCTGGCTGGTGGCCGCCCTGGGCCTCGCCCTCGGCGCCGCCGCGGGCGTCTTCGCGGCGACCCACTTCGCCATGAACACCCAGACCGACGCGCTGATCTCGGCCAAGCTGCCGTGGCGCCTGCGCGAAGCGGTCTACGACAAGGCCTTTCCGCAACCCGACTCGATCGTCGTCGTGGTCGACGGCAAGACGCCGGAGCTGGCCGAGGCCGCCGCGGCGGCCCTGACCGACAGGCTGTCGGCGAACGCGAAGCTGTTCCCGCGCGTGCGCCGCGCCGACGGCGGCCCGTTCTGGGGCCGGGAGGGCATCCTCTACGCCGGCGCGGCCGACGTGCAGGACCGCATGCAGACCCTGATCCAGGCGCAGCCGTTCCTGGGGCCGGTGGCGGCCGACCCGTCGCTGCGCGGCGTGGCCTCGACCCTGTCGACCGCCCTGACCGGCGTCACCACCGGCCAGGCCAAGCTCGACGACCTGCACAAGCCGATCGCGCGCCTGGCCGACACCCTGGAGAGCCTGAAGGCCGGCAAGCCGACCTGGTTCTCCTGGCAGGCGATGGTCGCCGGCGGCGCGCCCGACCCGCGCGAGCTGCGCCGCCTGATCCTCGTCACGCCGAAGCTCGACTATTCGGCGCTCGAGGCCGGATCCGACGCCTCGGACGCGATCCGGGCCGCGGCCAAGAGCCTGGGCTACGCCACCGCCCACGGCGCCGGCGGGGCCGACTGTGCGAAGGACGCGGGCGTCTGCGTGCGCCTGACGGGGCCGACGCCGCTGGCGGACGAGGAGTTCGGCAGCCTGGCCGAACACGGCGAGATCATCGGCGCCGTCTCCCTGAGCGCGATCCTGCTGATGCTGTGGCTGGCGCTGCGCTCGCCCCGGCTGATGGCCTCGGTGCTGGTCACCACCTTCGTCGGCCTGACCCTGGCGGCGGCGATCGGCCTGGCCATCTTCCACACCTTCAACGTCATCTCGGTCGCCTTCATCCCGCTGTTCGTGGGCCTGGGCATTGACTTCGGCATCCAGTTCTCGGTCCGCTTCCGGGCCGAGCAGATGGCCACCACCGACCGCCGCGCGGCGCTGCGCGGCGCCGGCGGCGCCATGGGCGGGGCGCTGGGCGTGGCCGCCACCGCCATCGCCATGGGCTTCCTCGCCTTCGCCCCGACCGACTACCTCGGCCTCTCGCAGCTTGGCTGGATCGCCGGCCTCGGCATGCTGGTCGCCTTCGTCCTCAGCCTGACGCTGCTGCCGGCGCTGATCCAGATCTCGGCCCCGCCGCCCGCAACCGGCGGTTCCGAGGACAGCCCGGTGCGGCGGCTGGACCATTGGGCGACGCGCACCGCCACGCGCATCGACGGCTGGGTGCTGCGGCATCGGCTGCTGGTGGTCGGGACCTCGGTCGGCGTCGCCGCGCTGTCGGCGGCCTCGATGCCGCTGCTGCGCTTCGACTTCAACCCGATCCACCTGCGCAACCCGCACTCGGAGTCGGTGGCGACCCTGCTCGACCTGATCAAGGACCCCGACCAGACGCCGAACACGCTGGAGGTGGTGCGCCCGAGCCTCGCCGCCGCCGACGCCCTGGCCGCGCGCCTGAGGACCATCCCGCAGGTGTCCGACGTCCGGACCCTGTCGAGCCTGATCCCCAAGGACCAGGACGCCAAGCTGGCGGCGATCCGCGATGCGGCCAACCTCCTGGCCTTCACCATCGACCCGGTGGTGACCGCGCCGGCGCCCACCGACGCCGAGACCGCCTCGGCCCTGGCCCAGGCCGCCGTCGACCTGCGCGCGGCCGCCGCCACCGCCACAGGCCCCGCCGCCGCCGACGCCCGGCGTCTGGCCGCCGACTTCGACGCCCTGGCCAGGGGCCCCGCCCCCGCCCGCGCGAAGGCCGCCGCGGTGATCACCGAGGGCCTGCCGACCATGCTGAGCCAGGTCAGCGCCGTGCTCTCCGCCGAGCCGGTGACGATGCAGTCCCTGCCGCCCGACGTGGTCCGCGACTGGCTGGTGCCGGACGGCCAAGCGCGGATCTCGATCGTGCCCAAGGGCGACTCGAACGACAACGCGGTGCTGAAGCGCTTCATGGCCGCGGTGCTGCCGGTCGCGCCCGACGCGGTGGGGACGCCCTTCGACGTCAAGAACAGCGGCGACACCGTGGTGAAGGCCTTCATCCAGGCCGGCGTCTACTCTTTCATCGCCATCACCGCCCTGTTGTTCCTGGTGCTGCGGCGGGTGCGGGACGTGGCCATCACCATGGCGCCGATCGTGCTGACGGGCCTGCTCACGCTCGGCTCGTGCGTGGTCGTCGGCCAGGCGCTGAACTTCGCCAACATCATCGCCCTGCCGCTGCTGTTCGGCATCGGCGTGGCGTTCCACATCTACTTCGTGATGAGCTGGCGCTCGGGCGGCTCGCACCTTCTGACCTCGAGCCTGGCGCGGGCGGTGTTCTTCAGCGCTCTCACCACCGCGACCGGCTTCGGCGCGCTGTGGATGTCGTCGCACCCGGGCACGGCCAGCATGGGCATGCTGCTGATGGTCAGCCTGATCTGGACCCTGGTCAGCGCCCTGATCTTCCAGCCCGCCCTGATGGGCCACCCCCGCGACCACTGACCCTCGGCGCGGAGCGCCAGTCCTGCAGCCACGGCGCTAGCGGCTGGCGTCGAATTCACCACGAAGGACACGAAGACCACGAAGGGACACGAAGGCGCTCACGGTCCCACGGCTTTGCCGGATGCCAACGTCTTCGTGGTCTTTGTGTCCTTTGTGTCCTTCGTGGTCCAATAGAGCGGCCCAGCCTCCGCGATCGGGCCGACCTGGCCGACGGCTCGCGAAGGCGAAAGCCCGCTATCGGATCACTTCATCAGGTTGTCGGCGAGCTGGTTGACGTGGGCGATCAGGCTGGGGGCGCCCTTGGCGGCGGGGCCGGCGAAGTCGGAGCGGCGCGTGGTCAGCTGGCTGATGGCGCCATAGTAGACGTCGATGATCTTCCAGCCGCCGCCGGCCTGGCGCATGCGGTAGATCAGGCTGACCGGGGCCGCGTTCGGCCGCACCATGCGGGTGGTGACGATCTTGTCGGCGCCGCGGGCCTGAACGCCGTCGATGACGAACGACTCGCCCGACCAGCCGTCGAAATTGTGCGCGTAGTTGGCCACCGAAAGGCGGGTGAAGGCCGCGATCATCTGCTGCTGCTGCGCGGGCGTGAACTTGTCCCAGGCCGGGCCGACGGCGAAGCGCGTCATGGTCGGCAGGTCGTAGGCGGCCTCGACGGCCGGGGCCATGCGCCGGTAGCGGCCCTGGACACCCAGGCTCTTGGCGTTCTTCATCGTGTCCAGCAGCGCCGAGTCGAAGGTTTCGATGCGCGCGGCGGCCGGATCGCTCTGGGTCGCATGCGCGGCGAGCGGCGCCGTGGCGGCAAAGGCGGCAGTCAGGACAGCGAAGATCAGACGTTTCAGCATTTCGGTCTCTTGGTTCTGCGCCCGTTGGAACGCGCGGCGCTCGCTCTTTGCCTCAAACTAGGTGAATGGGACCTGCATGTGACCCCGCCGGCGGTTTTTTCCGCGCCACGGCGCTGCGGACAGTGACCGGCGCGTAACGGTGGTCTCAGCTTCACCATAATCCCGCAATCGGATCGCCAAACCGCGCATGCATCCTGCCTGACGTTCGGGGCGTTGAAGCGAAAGCCTGGCCGCGGGGCCGGCGCCAAGGGAGCCTCCATGCCGCACGTCGAGACCACGCCGGACACGCAGGCCATCGCCGCATGGCGCGACCTCAAGCGCTCGACGCGATCGCACCGGCGCCGGGCCGAGGCCCTGGCCGCGGCGGCGTTCGCCGGCGGCAGCGCGGCCCTGTTCCTGGTCCTGGCTGGCTGCGTCACGGCGGCGGTGATCTTCTACTACCAGAGCCACTAGCGCGCTTTCAGCGAAAGTGGACACCGGTTTCGCGTCCGAAAGTGCGCCAACCTCTTGATCCAGGCTTCCGGGAGGGGTGCGGCGGAAGCAGCGCTTGAAGGGCGGGTTTCCAATCGCCACCTATGAGGCACGCCGCGATCGCGTCGCCTGATCAGGGACGGGGCTGCGGCGGAGTCGCTTCTCTCCGAGGGCTCGCCGAATGAACCGTCAGATCCTGCTCGACAGCCCTTTCCTGCTGGGCTTCGACCACACCCGGAACCTCATCGAACGGGCCGCCAAGGCGGCCGGCGAGGGGTATCCTCCGTACAACGTCGAAGACACGGGCGAGGGCCGGATCCGGATCACCCTGGCCGTGGCCGGGTTCACCCCCGACCAGCTGGCGGTGACGATCGAGGACAACCAGCTGACGGTCGCCGGCAAGCGCGAGGGGGACGGGGCCGCTGACCGGGCCTTCCTGCACCGCGGCATCGCGGCGCGCGGGTTCGTCCGCAGCTTCGTCCTGGCGGACGGCATGGAGGTGGAAGGCGCGCTCCTCGAGCACGGTCTTCTGCATATCGACGTCTACCGTCCCGAGCCTGCCCGCGTGGTGAAGCGAATCCCGATCAAGACGGCCGGCTGAACCGGCGGCCGTCGAGTGCGTTGAGTTGTTCCAGGAGGTGGTCGAAATGACACCCGTTCTCTCTACCGAAGCCTTTGCCGCCTTGGGCGCCCCGGACCTCGTCTATGTTCGCCCGGTCAAGGCTGCGGAGATTCTCGCCAATACGCCCGTCGAACAGATCAAGGGCTTCCGGCTCGATCCCGAGCAGACCCTGTATGCGGTGCACAGCGCCGCCGGCGAACGCCTCGCCGTGATGACCGACAAGGATTCCGCGGTGGCCGCCGCCATCGCCCACGAGCTGGCCCCCGTCTCGGTCCACTAGGCCCCCACCGGGTCCGACGCGCCCGCCTGGTGACAGCGGCGGGCGCGCTCCGCTTCCCCCAAAATCGAGAACGCCGAACCCTCGCGGCCGGGATATATCCCCGTGCGTAGCGGGGATGCGTGTGACCGGACGGGCGTGGCGGCAGGTATTGGCGGTGGCGGTGGCGGCGTGGGCGGCCGCGACGGCCGCGCACGCCTGGACACCCCAGCCGGGCGACGGGCCGGGCCCATACGCCGAGGTCGAGCCGGACTACCAGGGCCATCGCTCCGGCGTGATCCATGGATTCGTCGACATCCCGGCCCCCGCCGCCAGGGTCTGGCGGCTGATGCTCGATTGCACCGAGGCCCGGCGCATGGTCCCGTTCGTGCGCAGCTGCCGGGTGCTCGAGCGCGATCCTGGCGGCGCCTGGGACGTGCGCGAGCACGTGGTCGACTACGGCTTCCCGTTCCCCCGCATCCGCAGCGTGTTCCGCTCCGAGTACCAGCCCCTGCGCCTCGTGCGCTTCCACTGCCTGCCGAACGGCGAGCTGAAGGTCTGCGACGGCGAGTGGCGCCTGGAGCCCCGGCCCGGCGGCGTGCGCGTGATCTACGAGAACCGCCTGACCTCGCCGTTCCCGGCCCCGGCCGCCCTGGTGCGCGGGCGCATGCGCCACGACGTCCTGGGCGCGCTCGCGGCGCTGAAACGGCTGGCGCTGGAGCCGGACATCCGCCCCGTCCCGCCCTCCCCAGCACGATGACAGGACTGTAAGGTTTCGGCTTCGGCCCCCGGTGGTATGCGGAGGGGTCTCGCCTTCCGGAGTCCGCGCATGGTCCGCCTCGTCCTGGCTCTCGCCCTCGTCCTCGGCCTGGCGGCCGGGGCGCAGGCCCAGCCCGCCACCAAGGTCCCGCCGATCGCCTACAAGGAGCGCACCCTCGCCAACGGGCTGAAGGTCTATTCCTCGATCGACCGCTCGACCCCGAACGTGACGGTCCAGGTCTGGTACAACGTCGGCTCCAAGGACGACCCGACCGGCCGCTCGGGCTTCGCGCACCTCTTCGAACACATGATGTTCAAGGCCACGCGTGACCTGCCGGCCGAGAGCTTCGACCGCATGACCGAGGACGTGGGCGGCTCGAACAACGCCTTCACCGCCGACGACACCACCGCCTTTCACGAGGTGATCCCGGCCAACCACCTGCAGCGCCTGTTGTGGGCCGAGGCCGAGCGGATGAGCTCGCTGGTCATCGACAAGGACGACTTCACCTCCGAGCGCAACGTCGTCGAGGAGGAGCTGCGCCAGCGCGTGCTGGCCGATCCCTACGGCCGCTTCTTCCGCTTCCTGATCCCGGAGAACAGCTTCGCGGTGCACCCGTACCACCGCCCCGGCATCGGCTCGATCGCCGACCTCGACGCGGCCACCCTGGATGACGTGCGCGCCTTCCACGAGACCTATTACCGGCCCGACGACGCCTCGCTGATCGTGGTCGGCAACTTCGACCAGGCCGAGCTCGACGCCTGGGTCGACAGGTACTTCGGCGCCATCCAGACGCCCAAGGCGGCCATCCCGCGCGTCACCGCCGTCGAGCCGCCGCGCAAGGGGCCCAGGAGCGTCACCGGCTACGGCCCCAACGTCCCCCTGCCGGCCATCGCCATCACCTGGCTCGGGCCCACGGCGGCCAGCGACGACGCCGCGGCGCTGAACGTGCTCGACGCGGTGCTGACCGAAGGCAAGTCGTCCCGGCTCTACAACGACATGGTCTACGACAAGCAGATCGCGGCCGAGGTGTTCTCCAGCGCCGACCTTCGCGCCCAGCCGGGCCTGTTCTACGTCGGCGCCATCGTCGCCGGCGGCAAGAGCGTCGATGCGGTCGAGGCCGAGTTGCGCGCCCAGGTGGGCCAGCTGCGCGACAAGCCGGTCAGCCAGGCCGAGCTCGACGCGGCCAAGAACCAGCTCGTGGCCGGGGCCATCCGCCGGCGCGAGACCATCGAGGGCCGCGGCTTCGAGCTGGGCAGCGCGATCACCTCCGAGGGCGACGCGGCCCGCGCCAACACCGACATCGACCGCCTGCAGGCCGTCACCGCCGCCGACGTTCAGCGCGTGGCGCGCAAGTACCTGACCGACGACACCCGCGTCGCGATCCGCTACCTGCCCGAGTCCGAGCGTCCCGCGGGCCAGGCCGCCGAGGCCGAGGAGAAGCCGTCGCCGGTCCCCTCCAAGCCCTACACCGGCCCGGTGGCCGTGCTCGCCCCCGAGGGTCAGCGCCAGGCGCCGCCGCCGGTCGGCAAGCCGGTGACCCCGGTGCTGCCGACGCCGGCCGAGCGCGTGCTGCCCAACGGCCTTCGGGTCATCGTCGCCAAGAGCAGCGACCTGCCGCTGGTGAACGTTCAGCTGATCGTCAAGGCCGGGGCCGCGTCGGATCCGGCCAACCTCGCGGGCGCCTCGTCCATGACCGCCTCGCTCGTCACCGAGGGCACGAAGACCCGGACGGCGCCGCAGATCGCCCAGCAGGTCGAGGCCCTCGGCGCCACCCTGAACGCCGGCTCGGGCTGGGAGGCCTCGACCGTCACCCTCAGCACCCTGCCGGACAAGGCGAGCCAGGCCCTGGCGATCATGGCCGACGTCGCCGAGAACCCGGTGTTCGCGCCGCAGGAGCTGGAGCGGGTGCGCAAGGAGACGCTGGACGGCCTCTCCGTCGCCTACCAGCAGCCGGGCGCCGTGGCCGGCTTCGTCACCGCCCCGGTGGTCTACGGCGGCACGCCGTTCGGCCACGTGGCCAGCGGCACGCCCGACTCGGTCAGGCGGCTCGACCGCGCCGCGGTCGCCGGCCTGCACGACCGCTACTGGCGGCCGGACGACGCCATCCTGATCGTCACCGGCGACCTCACCCCCGACCAGGGTTTCGCCCTCGCCCAGGCGGCCTTCGGCGACTGGGCCAGGCCCGCCGGGCCGCCGCCCGCGCCGCCAGAGGCGACCCCGCATGCGGCCCCGCGCGAGGTGGCCGTCGACCTGCCCGGCACCGGCCAGGCGGCCGTGGTCGTGACCAAGCCGGCGATCCCGCGCGGCGATCCGCGCTACTACCAGGGCCTGGTCGCCAACGCCGTGATCGGCGGCGGCTACTCGGCCCGGCTCAACGAGGAGATCCGCATCAAGCGCGGCCTCAGCTACGGCGCCGGCTCCAGCCTGACGGCGCGGCGCACCCTGGGCGCCTTCACCGCCCAGGCCCAGACCAAGAACCAGTCCGCCGCCGAGGTCGTCGGCCTGCTCCGCACCGTGGTCGCCAGCGCCTCGACGACGCCGCCGGACGCGGACGAGCTGACTGCGCGCAAGTCGGCCCTGGTCGGCGAATACGGGCGCACCCTGGAGACCAGCGAGGGCCTCGCCGGCATCCTCGGCAACCTGGCGCTCTACGGGATCGATCTGAACGAGATCAAGGCCTACACCGGCAAGGTGGACGGCGTGACCGCCGACCAGGTCGCCGCCTTCGCCCGCGAGGTCTACGACCCGGCCCAGGCCAGCGTGATCGTGGTCGGCGACGCCAAGACCTTCCTGCCGACGCTGCAGCCGGCGCTGCCGCACCTGGAGGTGATCCCGATCGACCAGCTC
>DASZQQ010000356.1:0-2211 GCA_035549595.1 Caulobacteraceae bacterium | reverse complement strand
AAGGACGTCGGTGCGGCGGCCGAACCACTCGCTGGACTCGGAATTCAGGCGCGAGCGGTAAAGATGGAAGGCGACGTCCAAGGTCACCTCGTCGCCGGCGACATCCAGGATACGCACGTTGGCGACGAAGTGGCGCGAGCGCGAGGGCGGGTCCTCCGACCAGGCCGATCCGGCCTCCAGCTTGCGGACCCGGATCTCGAGCATCATCCGGTCGTCGTCGAAGTAGGCCATCTCGCCGGGCCGGGTGAATTCCAGGTCGAGGTCGGCGTTGGTCACCGTGCGGCGGATCGGCATCCAGTAGTGGATGTCGTCGGCCAGCAGGCCCAGCCACTCGCGGTAGCGGCGCGCGTCGAGCAGGGCCGCCTCCGCATAGAGGAACTGCTCGACCTCGTACTGCAGGGCCATGCGTTCGGCGAGCGGCGTCTGCGCCCAGGTCCGCGAGGGCGCGGCCGCGTCCGGCGTCACGTCGAGGGCTGCCATCAGACCCGCCCCGTCGGCGGCAGGGTGTGGCTGGCCTTCAGCTCGGCCCAGTCGCGCGCCGCCATCCACTCGGTCCAGGCGCGGTAGAGCCAGCGCTGGCCATGCTCGCTGACGTAGCCTTCGATGTAGCGTCCGGCGCCGCCGTCGTTGGGCTGCGCCTCCCCGTGGCCCAGGCCCATGGAGATCGCGTGGCCCAGCTTGCGGCTGGCGACGCCGCGTGCGGCGCGGCTGGCTTGGCTCCAGTTCTCGCCGTCGTCCTGCTCGAGGATGCCGGCCGGGCCGAAGATGTGGGTGGCCTGCTGCACAATTCGGCGGCGCAGGTCCGGGTGCGCGTCCTTGGGCACGATCGTGTACCACCAGAGCTCGGTGCGGTTCGGCCCGCGCGGCAGCCGCAGGCACATCTGCATGCCGCTGATGGTGATCCAGAGGTTCGGGAAGATGTTGGGATGGCCGTGGCTGCGCACGCCGACGCTCCCCATCAGGTCGGCCGCCGCACGCGGCCGAAGGCGAGGCGCTCCTTCCGGCGCGGCGCGGTTGGCGGCCATGCGCTCGTCGTCGCTCATCGCGTCGATCTCGGCCTGCTTGTCGCGCGGTATGCCCGGACCGCCGATGGCGTGGCCGTACTCGCCCAGCATCACCAGCTGGTCCTTCGGGTGCAGGATCGCGGCGATGTCGAGGAAGCCGGAGGTGTTGGCCGAGGCGTGGCTGTAGGCGACGTGGTACCAGTCGAACAGGTTGTCGACGGCGATCTTCCAGTTGCAGTCGATGACGTTCTTCTGGATCCCCTCGACCACCTCGACGTCGCCGTAGGCGCAGATCATGCCCAGCCCCGTGCGGCCCACGTCGCCCAGGTAGTCGTGCAGCGACGGCGCGTCCTCGGCCAAGGTCGCGAAATGGAAGCCGAGATGGCTCTCCACGCGCAGGCGGGCGAGGCCGAGCCGGCTGCGGTCGAGGTCGTTGTGGTAGTAGGTCGACTGGCCCGGCACGCCGATCAGCCGCCCGTCCAGGGCGTAGTTCCAGCCGTGGTAGCTGCAGACGAACGATTTGGCCCGTCCCTGCTCGGCGCGGCACAGCGCGTTGCCGCGATGGCGGCAGCTGTTGAGCAGGACGTTGATCGCCCTGTCCTCGTCGCGAACCACGATCACCTGGTCCTCGCCGATGTAGCTGACCAGGTAGTCGCCCGGGTTCTTCAGCTGGGACTCGTGGCACATGAAGTTCCAGCCGCGGGCGAAGATCCGCTCCAGCTCCAGCCGGTAGAGGGCCTCGTCCGACAGCACGCGCCGGTCCAGCCAGCCCGTCGCCGGATCGAACAGCGACAGGATCTCGGCCCTGTCCCACGTCCGGTCGATCTGGGTTCCGTCCGCCATGGGCGACCTCCCGCGGAAGTCTTGTGACGCTTCCGATCGTGGGCGAGCCTAACCCAGCCGCCGCCGCCGCAAGAGTCCTGAACGTTCGCGAAAATTGATCATTCGTCCTGGCGGACGCTGAGCGGTCAGCCGCGCCGGGCGGCGCGCCAGCCCATCCAGCAGACGGCGAGCATGATCACGTTACCGACCGCGTCGAGCAGGCCGACCGGCGTCAGCATCGGGCGCACGACGTAGAACCAGGCGTCGAAGACGAAGAACGGGATCAGGGCCAGGCCGTAGGCGAGGAAGGTGCGGGCCGAGAAGGTCGAAAAGGCGGCGAAGAGGCCTGCGATCAGGGCCTGGGCGCCGAAGGCCTGGGCCAGGA
>DASZQQ010000355.1:0-1961 GCA_035549595.1 Caulobacteraceae bacterium | reverse complement strand
CCGCGCCGGCGCCGACCTGGCGCTGGGGCTCCGCGACGCTGGCGCCGGCGGCGACCTGGCCGACGCCGTCCGCGCGCTCGGGCGGCGCGCGCTGCCGCTGCAGATGGACGTCACCCGCCCCGCCGAGATCTTCGCCGCCGTCGCCGAGGCGGTGCGCCACTTCGGCCGCCTCGACATCCTGGTGAACAACGCCGGCATCGGGCCGCCCAACCCGGCCGAGGCGGTGACCGAGGCCGACTTCGACGCCACGCTGGCGGTCAACCTCAAGGGGACCTTCTTCGCCAGCCAGGCGGTCGGCCGGGCGATGATCGCCGCCGGCCGCGGCGGGCGGATCGTGAACCTCGGCTCGCAGGCGGGCGTGGTGGCGCTGCCCACGGAGTCGGTCTACTGCATGACCAAGGCGGCCATCGCCCACCTGACCAAGTGCCTGGCGGTCGAGTGGGCGGCGCACGGGATCAACGTCAACGCCGTCGCGCCCACCTTCATCCGCACCCCCGGCACCGTGAAGTGGCTGGAGAACGAGGACTTCCGCCGCGACCTGCTGGCGCGGATCCCGCTCGGCCGCGTCGGCGAGCCGCCCGACGTGGCGGCGGCGGTCGTCTTCCTCTGCTCGCCGGCGGCCGCGATGATCACCGGCTCGACGCTGCTCATCGACGGCGGCTGGACCGCGCGCTGAGACGGCCCGACCGCCGGCGTACGGGCGGTCGGGGCTGCCGGCAGGCCGCTACTCGGCCTTCTTCATGCTCCAGGGGGGGACGACGTTGTTGGCGCGGGCGTAGGCGACCTCCTGGCCCATGTGCTCGTTGTCGTGGCCCACGATGATCATGAGGACCGCGCGCTCCGACATCTCGTGGCCGAAGAACTGCACCTTCTTGTCGAGGTCGGCGTCCTTGACGTCCTTGACCGCCGCGCGCACGTGTTCGAACGAGGCCTCGAGGATCTTCTTGATCGCGGCCTTGTCGGTGGTCTGGGTGTCCCACTTCTGCATGTTGCCGTCGAACCCCACCTCGGCCGGCGGCGCCTTGCCGGTGGCCGCCTTGGTGAGGCCGTAGTTGCCAAAGGCGATGTGCAGGAACGCCTCGCTGACCGAGCGGACGCCGGCCGAGGGCCGCCACTTGAACTTGTCCTGCGGGATGGCGTCCTCGAGCGAGAGGATCTTCTTCTGCACGTCGTCGAGCAGCCCGAGCAGGTCGTTTTGGAAGGCGTTGGCCGGGGCGGCGGCGGCCGCCGTCTTCTTGGCCTGGGCGCGGGGGGTGAAGGTGGTGGCCAGGCCCAGCGTGGCCAGGCCGGCAAGCAGGATTCCGGTTCGCGTTTTCATGATGATGAGATCTCCATGGTCTGGTTGAGCTGCGGGCGGGAGTTTGACCCGTTCAGCGCCAATGACAAGAACAAGACGGCGCCGCAGCCGATCACGTTGAACCAGAGGAACCCGATCTTGGTCCAGGTCCAGAGCCCGATGACCAGCACCTCGGAGGCCAGCGCGGCGACGAAGACCGGCGTGGCGCGCAGCCGCTTGAAGAAGAAGGCGCAGAGAAAGATCCCCAGGATGGTCCCGTAGAACAGCGAGCCGAGGATGTTCACCGCCTGGATCAGGTTGTCGACCAGCGAGGCGAACCCGGCGAAGGCCACCGCCACCAGCCCCCAGGCGCCGGTGGCGAGCTTGGCCACCCGCAGGTGGTGGGCGTCGCTGGCCTGCGGGCGGAAGCTGCGGCGGTAGAAGTCGACCACCGTGCAGCCGCCCAGCGCCGTCAGCTCGCTGGCCGTCGACGACATGGCCGCGCAGAGGATGACCGCCAGCAGCAGGCCGATGAGGCCGCGCGGCAGGTTGGCCATCACGAAGGTGAGGAAGACGTAGTCGGCGTCGTGCGTCTCGGCCCGCGGCAGCGCGGCGGCGATCAGCGCCCGCGCCTTCCCGCGCACCGCCTCGTCGGCCGCGGCGGCGGCGCGCAGGCGCCCGCGGG
>DASZQQ010000354.1:0-5748 GCA_035549595.1 Caulobacteraceae bacterium | reverse complement strand
CTGCTTCTGGGGCGTGGAGCGGATCTTCTGGAACATCCCCGGGGTGTGGGTGACCGCGGTGGGCTATGTGAACGGGATCACGCCAAACCCGACCTACGAGGAGGTCTGCAGCGGCCGCACCGGGCACACCGAGGCGGTGCTGGTGGTCTACGACCCGAAGAAGATCTCCTACGAGGCGCTGCTGAAGGCCTTCTGGGAGAGCCACGATCCGACGCAGGGCATGCGCCAGGGCAACGACATCGGCACCCAGTACCGCTCGGGGATCTACTACCGGTCCGAGGCGCAGAAGGCGGCGGCCGAGGCCTCCCTGGCCGCCTACCAGCAGGCGCTGAGCGCGGCCGGGCGCGGGACCATCACCACGGAGATCCGCCCCGCCGGCCCGTTCTACTTCGCCGAGGACTATCACCAGCAGTACCTGGCCAAGAACCCGGACGGCTACTGCGGCGTCGGCGGCACCGGCGTGACCTGCCCGATCGGCGTCGGGGTGAAGGCCTGACCCTGCCCGAATGACCCTGGAGGAATTCGAGGCGGTGTGCCTCGCCCTGCCGGCGACCAGCGTCGTCGTGCAGTGGGGCGGCACGCACGTCTACAAGGTCGGCGGCAAGATGTTCGCCCTGGCCGGAACGGGGCCGTGGCGGTTCGCCTTCAAGGCCTCGGATCTCGCCTTCGAACTGCTGCCCGAACAGGGGCTGGCCCGTCCCGCCCCCTACCTGCAGCGGGCCAGGTGGCTGGCGGTGGACGACGCGGGGGCCCTCGGCGAGGGCGAGCTGGCGCGCTACGTCGAGCAGCCGCACGGCCTCGTCGCCGGCAAGCTGCCGAAGAAGGCGCGCGCGGCGCTGGGCCTCGCCTGAACGCCGGCGCCCGCCGGCTCAGTCCTCCAGGATCAGGCTGTGCTTCTGGGTGTCGCGCATGCGCAGCGCCGTCAGGGCGGCCACGGCGCAGACGATCGAGACGTAGACATAGAAGCCGCTCTCGAGCCGCTGTTCCTTGAACCACAAGGCGACGTACTCGGCCGTGCCGCCGAACACGGTGTTGGCGAGCGCATAGGGCAGGGCGACGCCGAGCCCGCGGATGTGCGCGGGGAAGAGCTCGCTCTTCACCACCGCGTTCACCGCCGAATAGCCGCTGTAGGCGACGAGCACGGCGGTCAGCAGGAAGAACGCCGCCCAGGGGTCGCTGGCCCGCGCCAGCGTCGACATCAGCGGATAGGTCGCCAGCGCCAGCGCCGCGAAGCCGCCGGCCAGGACGATGCGCCGCCCGAGCCGGTCGCCGAGGGCGCCGGTCAGCGGCTGGACCAGCAGGAACACCAGCAGCGAGCCGGCGGTGATCTCGGTCGCCTGGTCCTTGGAGAAGTGGGCCGTGTTGACCAGGAACTTCTGCATGTAGGTCGTGTAGGCGTAGAAGGCGAGCGAGCCGGCCGAGGTGAAGGCGAAGATCATCGCCGTCTCCTTGGGGTGCTTCAGGAACAGGCCCGTCATCGACGAGCGCTCGCCGCCGGCCTTGGCGGCGTGGAACGAGCCGGTCTCCTGCAGGCCGTACTGGATCCAGAAGACGACGATGGCGAGGCCCGCGCCGATGAAGAACGGCACGCGCCAGCCCCAGGCCTCGAGGTCGGCCTTGGCCAGCGTCTGCTGCAGCACGATCAGCACCCCCAGAGCCGTCAGCTGGCCGGCGATCAGGGTCACGAACTGGAAGCTGGACCAGAAGCCGCGGCGGGTCCGCCCGGCCATCTCGGACATGTAGGTGGCGCTGGCGCCGTATTCGCCGCCGACCGAGAGGCCCTGGATCACGCGCGCCAGGGTCAGGATCGCCGGCGCCCAGGCGCCGATGGCCGCGTAGCCGGGCACGAGCGCCACCATCAGAGAGCCGAAGCACATCAGGCCGACCGAGGCGATCAGGGCGGCCTTGCGCCCGGCGCGGTCGGCGTAGAGCCCCATCGCCCAGGCGCCGACCGGCCGCGCCAGGAAGCCGACCGCGAACACCGCGGCGGCCTGCAGCAGCTGCGCGGTCTGGTCGCCCTTGGGGAAGAACACCTTGGCGAAGTAGAGCGAGAACGAGGCGTAGGCGAACCAGTCGTACCATTCGACCAGGTTGCCGGCCGACCCGCCGAGGATCGCCTTGATGCGGTCCAGGGGCTTCAGCCCCGCGATCGCCTCGTCGCTGAGGCCCAGATCGCTCTCAAGTCCCGCATCCGCCACCGACAGATTCCCTCCACGCCTACCGCGCGAAGGTAGCGGCGCCTGCGGACGAGGCAATCTCGGCGCGCGAAACCGGGGGCGGGAAGGTGGCGGGTCAGCCGGATGATTTGACCACGAACCACACGAACCACACGAACGGATCCGTCGGAGTTACGACCGTCGGCGACAAGCGCGGCCTGTTCGTGTGGTTCGTGTGGTTCGTGTGGTTCGTGGTCCCCTCAAAACGGCGGCGCCCATAGCCACGGCGGCGCAGAATGGCCGCTACGCGGGTTTCCGGGCGCGCGGGGAGGGTCGCTAGATCCCGCCTATCAGCACTCAGTCGGCGCGGTCGGCGGTGTGCAGGGCCTGGTCGGCGCGGGTGACGCGGAAGGCGTAGAGCGCGCCCACGACCCCGCCCTTGACCACCGGCAGGGCGGCCAGGGTGATCACGGCCAGCGGCAGCACCGTGGCCGGGACCACCACCGCCAGGGACGCGCGCCAGATGAACGACAGCACCAGCAGCGGCGCCACCACCAGGTGGCCGACCAGCAGGATGGTGAAATAGGCCGGGCCGTCGTCGGCCGGGTACTGGTCCAGGTCGTGGCCGCAGGCCTGGCAGGTCTCCTGGACCTTCAGGTACTTGCGGAAGAGCTTGCCGCGCCCGCAGTTGGGGCACTGGCCGGCAAGTCCCCGCAGAAGGGAGCGGCCGAACGGACGGTCGGGTTCGTGCATGGACGCTCATATGGACCGGATGAGGCGGCGCCGGAAGGGGCCGCGCCGCGTTATCCTGTCGCTTCCGGCGAATTCGACGCGAGGAACGGGCGATGGTCTATGAACTGCACTACTGGCCGGGCATCCCCGGCCGCGGCGAATTCGTGCGCCTGGCGCTGGAGGAGGCCGGCCAGGACTACCTCGACGTCGCCCGCGCCGGCCCCGAACAGGGCGGGGGCGAGGCCAACCTCGTCGCCTGGATGCGCGACGCCGCCCCGCCGCCGTTCGCCCCGCCGATCCTGAAGGCCGGCGAGCTCGTGATCGCCCAGACGGCGACGATCCTGCTCTTCCTCGGCGAGCGCCACGACCTCGCGCCCGACGACGAGGCCGGGCGGCTGTGGACCAACCAGCTGCAGCTGACCATCGCCGACCTCGTCGCCGAGACCCACGACACCCACCACCCGATCGCCTCCAGCCTCTACTACGAGGACCAGAAGCCCGAGGCGCTGCGCCGGGCCAAGGACTTCCGCGAGCGGCGCCTGCGCAGGTACCTCGGCTACTTCGAGCGGATTCTCGTCGCCGGCGGGGCCTCGGGCGGCGGCCTGGCGGGACAGAGGATCACCTACGCCGACCTGTCGCTGTTCCACGTCGTGCGCGGGCTGGAGTACGCCTTCCCGAACGCCATGCGGCGCCTGGCGCCGGACCTCACCGCCGTGCTGACGCTGGCCGACCAGATCGAGCGGCGCAAGCGCGTCGCCGCCTACCTGGCCTCGCCCCGCCGCATCGGCTTCAGCGAACAGGGCATCTTCCGCCACTACCCGGAACTGGACGAGTAGCGGCCGGATCCGGGGACATGTTCCGCCAGGAACGTGTCCCCTCCAGCGAGCACGGGGACACGAACCTGCCTGCGGCAGGATCATGTCCCCCGGCTTACGCCGTCTCCTTGTCCAGGCGCACGATCAGGGCGTCGTCGCGCCAGACCTCGATGGCGAAGTAGTGCGGTGAGGAGGCCAGGCGCTCGGCGGCGAAGGCGGCGGCCCTGTCGACGTGGGCGAAGTCGGCGACCAGCAGCGTCGGCGTGCGGTACCGCCTGTCGTGCACATAGACCATGTAGCTGTTCAACGCCGCTCGCCGCCCCCACGCTTCGTCCGGCTGCATACCAGCGGCTGCTGCCGCCTACTGTCTGCCAGGCGACGTATGCAGCGCTTTTCCCGCGCCTGGACTTCGCGCCGCCCCGGTGGTCAGGTCCCGGGCCAACGACAACGCCGAGGCAGACCGCCATGACCATCGCCGAGCCCACCCGCTTCGCCGACGAGACCGCCGGCTCCCTCGCCGCGGCGCTGGCGGCGCGCAGGATCAGCGCCCTGGAGGCGACGGATGCGGCGATCGCGGCCATCGAGGCCGGCGACGGGCCGATCAACGCCGTGGTGGTGCGCGACTTCGACCGCGCCCGCGACGCCGCGCGGGCGGCGGACGCGCGCCTCGCCCGCGGCGAGAGCGCGCCGCTGCTGGGCGTGCCGATGACGGTCAAGGAGGCGCACAACGTCGCCGGACTGCCGACCACCTGGGGCCTGGAGGCGTTCAAGGCCTTCGTGCCGGACGCGGACTCCGTCGGCGTCGCGCGGCTGAAGGCGGCCGGGGCGGTGATCCTCGGCAAGACCAACGTGCCGCCGATGCTGTCGGACTGGCAGAGCAACAACCCGGTCTACGGCCGCACCAACAACCCGCACGACCTCGCGCGCTCGCCCGGCGGCTCGTCGGGCGGCAGCGCCGCGGCGCTGGCGGCCGGCTTCGTGCCGCTGGAGTTCGGCTCCGACATCGGCGGCTCGATCCGGGTGCCGTCGCACTTCTGCGGAACCTATGGCCACAAGCCCAGCTTCGACCTGGTGCCCCAGCGCGGCCACACCCCGCCCGGCACGGACGGCGACGGGACCCACCTCGGCGTGATCGGTCCCATGGCGCGCTCGGCCGCCGACCTCGCCCTGGCGCTGGACGTGCTGGCGGGGCCCGCGGGACTGGAGGCCAAGGGCTACCGGGTCGACCTGCCGGCGCCCCGGGCCACGCGACTGGCCGACTTCCGCGTCCTGATCCTGGACAGCCATCCGCTGGCGGGGGTCGACGGCGAGATCGTCGCGGCCCTGAACGACCTGGCCGGCAAGCTCGAGGCGGCCGGCGCCAGCGTGGCGCGGGAGTCGGGCCGCCTGCCCGACCTGGAGGCCGCGCACGGGACCTACCTGTCGATCCTGATGACGGTGATGTCGCGCGGCGCCCCGCAGCCGCGCGACCCGCCGGTGAGCGCGCACCAGTTCATGGACATGCTCGACCGCCAGGCGACGGTCCGGCGCCAGTGGGAGCGCCTGTTCGAGGCCTTCGACGTGGTCCTGGCTCCGACCCTCGGCGTGGCCGCCTTCCCGCACATCGGCCCCGACGTGGCCTGGGAGGCGCGCGCCCTGACCATCGACGGCCGCCAGACCCCGTTCGGCGCCCAGCTCGCCTGGCCGGGCATGGCCATCCTCGCCAACCTGCCGTCCACGGCCTTCCCGGCCGGCCGCACACGCGAGGGTCTCCCGATCGGCCTGCAGGCGATGGGCCCCTACCTCGAGGACCGCACGACCATCGCCTTCGCCGAGGCGGTGGAGCGCGAGCTCTCGTAGGAAGCCGCGGCAACGGAACTCTTCCCCCTGAAGGGGAAGAGTAGAGAGAGGCCGCTCCCTTCATCCCCGGTTCAGGGGCGCCGCCGGAATAGGGGAAGCTTCGCCGGGCGCATGCAGGCACGGTGGGCCTGGCCAGGACAGAGGATGAGGACATGGTGCGAACGCTGCTCTTCGCCGCCGCGGCGCTGACGCTGGCCGCCGGGGCC
>DASZQQ010000353.1:0-5545 GCA_035549595.1 Caulobacteraceae bacterium | reverse complement strand
GCAGGTGGTCTCGACCGCCCTCGGCGGCGGGCGGACGGTCACTCGGCCGTGGCTGGGCGCGCGCACCCAGGCCCTGACCGCCGAGATGGCCAGGAGCCTCGGCCTGCCCAACCCGCAGGGGGTGATGATCGCCGACCTGTGGCCGAACGGACCGGCGGCGCACGCCGGCCTGCAGCAGGGCGACGTGATCGTCCAGGTGGACGGCCAGGCCGTGAACGACGAGGCCGGCCTCAACTATCGTGTCGGCACGCACAAGCCGGGCGACAGCCTGAACCTCACCATCCGCAGGGCCGGCGGCGCCCAGCGCACGGTCGCGGTGCGCATCGAGGCGCCGCCGTCGGTGGCCCCCGACCAGAAGACGATCAGCGGGCGCAATCCGCTGAGCGGGGCGACGGTGGTGAACTTCTCGCCGGCCAAGGCCTACGAGGTCGGCGTCGATCCGTTCTCCGGCCAGGGGGTCCTGGTGACCGAGGTCGCGGGCGGCTTCGCCCAGACCATCGGCCTGCAGCCCGGCGACTTCATCCGCGAGATCAACGGCCGCAAGATCAACACCACCGCCGACCTCGTCGACGCCCTGCAGGCCGGCAAGGCGGGCTGGGCGGTGACGATCCAGCGCCACGGCCAGCTGATCACGGCCCAGGTGAGGCTGTAGGCTCGGCCGCTCGCATCCAGGCGGCGACGGTCAGGCGCCGGCCCTTCGTCACGGGCGCCACCTCGTGGGTGGTCTCGGCCCGGAAAGCGACCAGCGTCCCGGCCGCCGGCCTCAGGGGCAGTCGCCCGGCGCCGGGGAACGCCTCGTGCAGCACGAGGCCGCCGCCGGCGTAGTCCTCGGGGCCGGAGACGAACAGCACCAGCGAGACCCGCCGCAGGCGCGAGCGGTCCGGCAGCAGCGCCGTGTTGCCGTCCTGATGGGCGACGAAATAGTCGCCCGGTCCGTAGCGCAAAAACTGCGGCGGCTCGCAGGCGCCCAGGGGGGCGCCGAAGCGGCTCTCCAGTCGGGGCCGCGCTGCGCCGATCCGGTCAGCGAGGGCCCTGGCCGTCTCCGCCGGGACCGCGACCTCGGTGGTGCGCCGCACCTGGCTCCAGACCGGCCGCGCCTCGCCCGCGCCGATCAGGCCTGCCGGCGCCCCCTCCGCCCGGCGCATCGCCTCCGCCAGGGCCTCGCATTCGCCCGGCGCGACAAAGCCTTCGATCTGCAGGTGGTCGACCAGCGGGTCCTCCCAACGGGTTGGGGCGACTGTCGCATCCCCTCGGCCCTTCCTGCTACACACTGTTCATGAGCGATCTCTTCGAAGCGGCGGGACTGACGCCCGAGGCGCCCCGGCCGCTCGCCGACCGGCTGAGGCCGCAGAGCCTCGACGAGGTCGTCGGCCAGGAGCACCTGCTGGGACCCGGCGGACCGATCCGGCGCATGGCCGATGCGCGGCGGCTGTCGTCGATGATCCTGTGGGGGCCGCCCGGCACCGGCAAGACCACCATCGCCCGGCTGCTGGCCAAGGCCGCCGGCTACGAGTTCCAGCAGCTGAGCGCGGTGTTCTCCGGCGTCGCCGACCTGAAGAAGGCGTTCGAGGCCGCGCGCCTGCGCCGCTCGGCCGGCCAGGCCACCCTGCTGTTCGTCGACGAAATCCACCGCTTCAACCGCGCCCAGCAGGACGGCTTCCTGCCGTTCGTCGAGGAGGGGGTGGTGACCCTGGTCGGGGCCACGACCGAGAACCCCTCGTTCGAGCTCAACGGCGCACTGCTGTCGCGCTGCCAGGTCTACGTCCTGCGCCGGCTGGACGAGGCGGCGCTGGAGACCCTGCTGGCCAAGGCCGAGGCCTACGAGAAGCGGACCCTGCCGCTCGATCCGGCTGCGCGCGAGGCGATCATCGCGCTGGCCGACGGCGACGGCCGCTACCTGCTGACCCTGGCCGAGACCCTGTTCAACATCGGCGTCGCCACCCCGCTGACGCCGCAGCAGATGGGCCAGGTGCTGCAGAAGCGCAGTCCCGCCTACGACAAGGACCGCGAGGAGCACTACAACCTGATCTCGGCCCTGCACAAATCGGTGCGCGGCTCGGACCCGGACGCGGCGCTCTATTGGCTGGCGCGGATGCTGGAGGGCGGCGAGGACCCGCTCTACATCGCCCGGCGGCTCGTGCGCATGGCCATCGAGGACATCGGCGCGGCCGATCCCATGTCGCTGCTGCTGACCACCGCGGCCAAGGAAGCCTACGACTTCCTGGGCAGCCCCGAGGGCGAGCTGGCCCTGGCCCAGGCCTGCGTGCACATGGCCGCTGCGCCCAAGTCCAACGCCGTCTACATGGCCTTCGGCGCTGCCCGGCGCATGGCCAAGGAGACCGGCTCCCTGATGCCCCCGGCGCATATCCGCAACGCCCCGACCCGGCTGATGAAGGAACTCGGCTACGGCAAGGGCTACCAGTACGACCCCGACGCCGAGGAGGGCTTCTCCGGCCAGAACTACTTCCCCGACGGCGTCGAGCGGCGGACGTTCTACCAGCCCAAGGGCGAGGGGGCCGAGGCGCGGGTGAAGGAGCGGCTGGAGCGCTGGGCGGCGCTGCGCCAGCGCAAAGGCGGCTCGTGAAGCCGGCGCGGCGGGCGGCCGCGGCCAGGCCGCCGGCGCAGGGGAAGGCGCTGTCGCCGGACGACGTCGCCTTCGTGCGCGGCCTCGTGATCCACGAGGACGATCACCTCATCGCCCTCGACAAGCCGGCCGGCCTCTCCAGCCAGGGCGGGCGGATCAAGGCGCACACCCTGGACGACCTGCTGGGCGCCTTCGCCAAGGCCAGCGGCAACCGGCCGAGGCTGGTCCACCGGCTCGACCGCGACACCTCCGGCGTCATCCTGACCGCGCGCACCAAGCCGGCCGCCGCGTTCCTGGGCAAGGCGATGATGGGCCGCAAGGTGCGCAAGACCTACCTCGCCATCGTCGCGCCGGGCGCGCCCGAACCGCCCGCCGGGACGATCGAGGCGCCGCTGCGACGCGTGGAGGAGGGGCGCGAGGCCTACATGCGCGTCTCGCCCGCCGACCATCCGGACGCGGAAGCCGCCTTCACCCGCTACCGCACGCTCGCTTCGAACGCCGCCGCGGCCCTCGTCGAGCTCGCGCCGCGGACCGGCCGCATGCACCAGCTGCGGGTCCACCTGGCGTCGAGCGGCCGGCCGAACGCGGGCGATGCGCGCTACGGCGGGGCGCTGGTGCTGGGCGGGGCGCCGGTCCCGAGGCTGATGCTGCACGCCGCCGCCCTGCAGTTCCCGCATCCCGCCGGCGGCGAGACGCGCATCGCCGCGCCCCTGCCGGCGGATTTCACGAGCCTGCTGGACCGTCTCGGCCTCGCGCGCCCCGATCAGGCCGCCGAGCGGACCTGATCCAGGTCCGCCCGCGCCGAGGCGTGGGTGACGCCCGCCACCAGGGCCACCGAGAAGAAGCCGTCGTTGGGCAGGCCGAACACCATGGTCGTCGGCGCCGCGCCCTTGGCCTGGTCGCCGAACGCCAGGACCTGGTCGGCGATGGCGGAGTCGTCGCCGTCGATCTGGACCGCGTCCAGGCTGACGCCGTGCGGCCGGTATCCCCGCACCGGGGCGACGATGTCGCGCGCCGGCGCCAGGCGCACCAGGACGCCCCGGCAGAGCGAGGCGGTGAGGCCGGACACATCCGTCAGCCGGCTGACCGGCGTGCCACGCTCCACGTCGGCGAACTCGACCATCACGCCGCCCTTCAGGCGCTCGCCGACGCCGTCGGACAGGCGCCGGCGGCCCTTGCGGGTGGCGAGCACGCCGAAGGAGGCGGGGGTGATGACGATGGCTCCCGGGTGCGCGCCCTCGAGCACCTTGCGCGCGCAGTCGAATGTGGCGCCGTCGATGGCGTGGACATCCTCGTCCGCCAGGCGCGCCAGCTGCGGAGCGGCGAGGACCTCCCCGGTGTCCTCCGAGCGCACCGTCCTGGCGATGCGCCGGGCGGCGACCTCGTTGTGGCGCAGGCTGACCACCGCCTCCAGCGCGAAGCTGACGCGAAAGGCGGCGCCCGATGCGGCGGCGAACAGGAACGAATCAAGGGTACGCATGACGCGGCCAGCCTCGCCGTGGCCGCCTTAACCGCAAGTGACATCCTGGCCCCTGGCGCCGTGCGACCGGTTGGCGCATAGGGAGCCGATGGCCGAGGTGAAGATCCTGACCGTGGGCGCCGGCGAGGACGGGACGCGCCTCGACCGCTGGCTCAAGCGCCGCTGGCCGCAGCTGACCCAGGTGCAGATTCACCGCCTCGCGCGCAGCGGCCAGCTGCGCGTCGACGGCGGCCGGGTGAAGGCCGACACGCGACTGCCCGCCGGCGCGCAGGTGCGGGTGCCGCCGCTGCCCGACGCCCCGCCGCCGGGTGATCGCAACGGCGGCTTGTCCGATCGCGACATCGCCTTCGCCCGCAGCCTGGTGCTGTACGAGGACGAGGAGGTGCTGGCGCTGAACAAGCCGGCCGGCCTCGCCGTCCAGGGCGGCACCAAGACCACGCGCCACGTCGACCGGCTGCTGTCGGCCTGGGGGGAGGGGCCCGACCGGCCCCGCCTGACCCACCGTCTCGACCGCGACACCTCCGGCGTCCTGGTGCTGGGCAAGACCCCCAACGCCGCCGCACGCCTCTCCGGCGCCTTCGCGCGGCGGCGCGCGGAGAAGACCTACTGGGCCATCGTGCTCGGCAATCCGAAGCCGGGCGAGGGCGTGATCGAGCTGGCGCTGGCCAAGACCGGCGTCGGCGACCGCGAGATCGTGGCGCCGGCCGATCCGAAGCACCCCAAGGCCGAGCCGGCCGAGACCGAGTACGTGACGCTGTCTCGCGCCGGGCCGCGGGCGGCGTGGATGGCGCTGCGGCCGCATACCGGCCGCACGCACCAGCTGCGCGCGCACATGCTGGCCATCGGCCATCCGATCCTTGGCGATCCGAAATACCGCAACGACGCCTCGGCCGAGCTCTCGGGCGACCTGAAGCTGCAGCTGCATGCGCGGCGGCTGACGATCCCGCACCCCTCGCGCGGGACGCTGATCATCGAGGCTCCGATCAGCCCGGAGCTCAAGGCCGGCTTCGCCCGCTTCGGCTTCACCGAGGACGAGGCGGACGCCGATCCCTTCGCGCGCAAGGTCCGGCGCGGCCGCGGATGACGCCCGAGGCGTTCCGGCGCGGACTGCAGGCGAGCCTCGCCCTGCTCAACGCCGGCCGCGCCGCCGAGGCCCGCCCCGGCATCGAGGCTCTGATCGCCGCCCGCCCCGAGCAGCCCGATCCCTACGCCCTCCTGGGGCTCGCCCTCGACCAGATGGGCGACCCCGCGGCCGGCGCGCAGCAGCTGCGTCATGCGATCGGCCTCAATCCGCGCCAGCCGCAATACCGGCTGCAGCTCGCCCGCATCCTCGCGGCCGGCGATCCGGACGCGGCGGAGGCGGAGCTGAGGGCGGCGCTGCAGGCTGCGCCGGGTTTCCCGCCGGCAGCGGTCGCCCTGGCGGACCTGCTGACGGTGCGGGACCGGGCCGGCGAGGCCCTGGCGGTAGCGGTCGACGGGCC
>DASZQQ010000352.1:0-5055 GCA_035549595.1 Caulobacteraceae bacterium | reverse complement strand
GTGGCCCTGCTGGACGGCGAGGCCGGCGCCAAGGTCGGGGCGGTGGCGGTCATGGATCCGAAGACCGAAGCCGAGCGCGGCCAGCTGACCGCGGCCAACACCGAAACGCCGCTCGCCGGCGCGATGCGGCCACGGCCGATGAAGGGGAACTTCGACGCCCTGCTGTCGGTGATGCCGCCGCCGGCCCAGGTGTTCACCCTGTACTTCGTCGAGGGCACGACGCAGCTCGCGCCGGAATCCGAGGCCACCTTCGCGGCCCTGCGCCAGGCGGTGACCCCGACCTCGGATGTCCAGATCACCGGCCACACCGACACCACCGGCGATCCGGCCGCCAACGACAAGCTGTCGCTGGACCGGGCCATCCAGGTGCGCGCCGCCCTGGCCCAGGAGGGGCTGCCGGTGGCCAACGCCCGGGTGACGGGCCGCGGCTCGCGCGAGCTGAAGGTGCAGACCGGTCCCGGCGTGTCGGAACCCGCCAACCGCCGCGTCGAGGTGATCGTGCGGTAAGTCGTGCTCGCTCCCTCCAGCTCTTCCCCCAGAGGGGGAAGAGTTCAATTGAATCCGTCACTTCTAGGGAAGGTTCACCCGGCACGCCTTCGTACCGCCAGGATCGTCAGGTCGTCGCTGGGTTCGCCGCCGGCTTCGAAGGCGCGGACCGCCGCTGCGACCTGGTCGACCATGGCCGCCGCGGTCGGCGCCTTGGCGGCTGCGCCGACGGCGTCCAGCAGCTCGTCGCGGGGCCAGAGGCCGCCGTGGGGGTTCTGGGCCTCGGTGAGGCCGTCGGAGAAGGCCAGCAGGGTCTCGCCGGGCGCCAGGCGGCACGTCTCGACCGCATAGGGGAAGTCGGCGTCGATGCAGAGCGGCGGGCCGCCGCGCAGGGCCAGCTCGCGCACCTCGCCGTCGGGGCTCGCGATCAGCGGGTTCTCGTGGCCGGCGCAGATGAGGTCGATGTGGCCGTCGGCCTCGCGCAGCACCCCGACCAGCAGGGTCAGCGCCATGTCCTGGCGGTTGTCCTGCGACAGCTCGGCGTTGATCCGGGCGACGGCTTGCTCCAGGTCGCCGCCGGCGCGGGCGATCAGGCTGCGCGCCAGCGACTTGGCGAGCGCCATGAACAGGGCCGCCGGCACGCCCTTGCCGGTCACGTCGCCGACCAGGAAGCACAGCCGTCCCTCGTCGAGGCGGAAGGCGTCGTAGAGGTCGCCGCCGACGCTGCGGGCCGGGTGCAGCACCGCGTCGAGGTCGACCGCGCCGGAGAGGGCCGCCAGCTCGTCGCGCGGGGCCAGCATGCCCGCCTGGATGTCGGCGGCGGCCGAGAGTTCGCCGGCCACCCGGGCGGCCGCCAGCCGTTCCTGGTCGAGGGCGGCCTTCAGGCGCGCCTGCAGGGCCCGGCCCTCGGCGACGAGGGCGCCGACCATCGCCGCCGCGGTCGCCGCGGTGGGCGCGATGGCGGGGAGGGGGTCGAGCAGGAGGCCGGCCTGAAAGGCCAGGGCGCTGGCGCCGAAGGCCGCCGCCAGGGCGCCGGCGCCGATGGCAGCCAGGGCGCCGATGCGCAGGCCCGGAACGCCGGCCGCGGCGGCCAGAGCCAGGGCAAGGCCGACCGCCCATTCCGCCCACGGCGCCCAGGCCGGCCGCACCAGGCCCTCGCCGCGCAGGATGGCGCCCACCGCCTCGGCCTGGACGAAGACGCCGTAGGTCTCCCGCGCACGCGGCGTCGAGACGACGTCGGAGGTGCCGGCGCTGGTCAGGCCCACGAGCACGATCTGGCCCTTGAACAGGTCGCCGGGCAGCCCCTTGCGCAGCAGGTCCGCCGCCGAGACAGTCGGGATCCGCCGCCAGTCGCCGAACCGCAGCGCCAGCTGGCCGTCGGCCGAGGCCGGAACGGTTCGCTCGCCGACCCGGACGCCCGCCAGCCGCCCGCCGCCGGCGATCACGAGGCCGATCTTGTCGGCGTTCTGCGCCACGCGGACGAGCTCGAGGGCGAAGCCGGGCGTCGCCTGTCCGGCCGCCCGGCCGACCAGGGGCACGCGGCGCACGACGCCGTCGTCGTCGGGATCGCCGTTGACGAGGCCGTGGCCCAGCGCCGCCCCGTCCAGCAGCGGCAGGTTGGCCACCACCTGCGGCCAGGTCCGCACCCGCGCGGGCAGGGGGCCCGAGAACTGCGCCTCGGGCGGCAGCGGCGGCGCCGACTGGTCGACGGCGTCGAACGACTTCGCCCGCGCCCCGGCCCTGGCCAGCACCACGGGGCTGCGGCCGATCACCCGGGCGAACACGGCGTCCATCGAGGGCAGGGCCCGCACCTCGGCGGCCGCGTTTGGCGAGAGTTCGCCGTAGAGGTCCGCGAACCGCGGCGGATCGAGCCGGTCGGGCTCGGGCATCAGGAGGTCCAGGCCGATGGCGCTGGCGCCGCGGTCGGAGATCGCCTCGACCAGCCGCGCCAGGTAGTAGCGGCTCCAGGGCCAGCCGCCGATCGCCTTGAGGCTGTCGGCGTCGATGACCACCACATGCACCCGCGCCGGGGCGGGCGGGGGCGGCGACAGGGTCTGGAAGAGGTCGAACAGCGGCCGGGCGAGGCGAGGTCCGGCGAGGGCGACGAGCGCCGCCGCCGCCAGCCCCGCCGCGAGCCCGGCCAGGCGGACCCGCCGCCGCGCCGGCGCGTCGAGGTCGGCGCTAGACCTCGATCTCGAGGCCGTCATAGGCGCAGACCACCTGCAGCTTCGGCCGCCCGTCGCGCACCAGCTCCTCGTAGCGCACGGTCTCGCCGTGCATGCGCTCGATGTCCTCGTCCGAACAGCTGGGCTCGTGGTGGAACAGGGCCAGGCGCCGCGCGCCGGCCGCGTGGCAGAGGTCCACGGCGACGATGTTGGACGAGTGGCCGAGGTCCTGCTTCAGGCTGACCGCGTCGGCCAGGGAGTACATGGTGTCGGCGATGACCAGGTCGGCGTGGCGGAAGAAGGCCTGGAACAGGTCCTCGACCTCCATCTCGTCGGGCTTGTGCTCGGCGTCGGTGGAGTAGACCACCGCCTTGTCGTCCTTCTCGAAGCGGAAGCCGAACGACTCGCGCGCATGGTCCTGGCGCACCAGGCTGACCTTCATGCCGGCCGCCTCGAACGGGGTCCACGGCTGGTGGGTGACGAACTCGAAGCGGGCGCGGAACGCCTCGAAGGGAACCGGGAACGAGATCGGTCCCTGCTGGCGGCGCAACGCTTCCTCGGCGTCCGCGTGGCCCGAGTGGACGACGATCGTGGCGCCCGAATCGAAGGCCGGCCGGAAGAAGGGCAGGCCCATGATGTGGTCCCAGTGGGTGTGCGACAGGAACACGTGGAAGAGGCGCGGATGGCCCTCGGCGCAGCGGCGCTGGGCGCTGAGGCCGAATTCCCGCAGGCCAGAGCCAAGGTCGCAGACGACGAAGGCCCCGTCGGCCCCCTCGATCTCGACGCAGGAGGTGGCGCCGCCGTACGTGCCCTGTGTGGCGAAGGCCAGGTCGCTTCTGGCGAACGCCGCGGCCTCGGCCTCGCTCTCGAAGCGCCTGCCGCGGGCGATCATCAGGGCGCGCACGACCTTGGTCAGCACCTCGTCCGCGCGCAGCGCCACCGGCAGGGAGCCTCGCGTGCCCCAGAAGCGGACCAGCATCGCTCTTTCAGCCCCTCAATTGGTCTGGTCGACGTCGTCGACCACAGGGAACAGCATGTCGTAGCGGCTGATGGCCAGGATCCGGCGCATGGCCGCGGTCGGCGCCGCCAGGCGGATCGGGACCGCCCCCTTGGCCTCGTTCTTGGCCAGCGTGAGCGCGCGCAGGCCCTTGGAAGTCATGTACTCCAGGCCCGAAAGGTCGATCACCAGCGGAACCTTGGCCCCGACCGCCTCGCGGACCGCCTCGTTCAGCCGCTCGCTGAAGTCGCGCCAGCTGTCCTCGTCGACGCGGCCGGACGGCATGGCGACGAGCCGCTCGCCGTCGTTCCGCACCCGCCAGTCCATGTCCGCTCCCGAAGCCTGAATCCGTCGCCTTCCGCCGAACACTGGCCCGCCAAGCGGCGCCGTGCAACAGCCTTCGGCAGGCCGCCAACCCGCTCGCCGAAGGCGGCCGAGCCTGGAGTCGCATGCCGAGCCGGGCCACTGCCTCGGTCGAGGTGGCGACGACGCGATCGATGATCGCAGCTCTGTCCCTCAGCGCACCCGTGTCCCGGCCGCCGCGTCCCAGTGCAGCGGGCGCTCGGAGCGCGGCAGGGGGGCGTCGGCGGGGCCGATGCTGCGGCCGTACTTCCAGGAGGCCGGGCAGATGGCGACGTAGCGGGCGTAGCCGCCCGTGCCGCCCTTGAACTTCGGAAAGCCGATGGTGACCAGGCAGCCGGTCGGCGCCACCTCGTCGAGGTGCGCCACGCCTTCGGCCTGGGCGTAGCCGTGGTGCATCAGCCAGGCCTCGCCCTCCAGCGTCGGCGTGGTGTCGGTGTCGAGCGGCTCGTGGCCGTGGAACAGGATATGCCGGCGCTCGTGCAGGAACTTCAGGGCGGCGAGGGAAACGCCGGGGAACGTCGTCTCGGTCGCCAGGGCCGGGTCGGGCCAGCGCTTCGACCAGTCCGAGCGCACGAACACCACCGAGCCGGCCGGGATGCGGCCGTGGCGGCGCTCGAAGGCGAGGATGTCGGCGACCTGCAGGGCGTAGCCGGGATCGGCCTTCAGCCGGTCCACGATCGAGATCACCACCAAAGGCCGCACCGCGTAGGTCGCCGGCAACTCGTCGATCGACGGATATTCCGGCGCCCAGTGGGCCGGCGGGTCGAGCTGCGTGCCGAGCTGGTCGGTGGCCAGGTCGTAGTGGCTCGCCTCGAACCCGTCCGCCGCATAGGCGTACGGCTTGCCGGTCTCGGGATTAACGGCAGGGGCGAAGGTCGACCGGCCGAAGCCACGCCAGACCGGGATGTTCGGCGCGATGGTGTGCGTCAGGTCGATGTACTTCGCGCCCTTGAGCGCGTGGTCGTAGACCGACCAGAGGCCGCTCGCCGGCGCGCCGGCGGATCTCGCGCCTCCCGCGGCGAAGGCGAGGGCGGTGGCCAGGGC
>DASZQQ010000351.1:0-2848 GCA_035549595.1 Caulobacteraceae bacterium | reverse complement strand
AAGCCGAGCACGCCGCCGGCGACCGCCGCCCCGCTGTCGTCCTGATAGCGGCCATCGCGCCAGACGTAGTGGTGATGGCTGCGCCGTTCGACCGCCCGACGCTGGTTGCAGTCATAGCCGCGCTCGCCGGCGTAGCACCCGCGCCGGTCGAGGCCCTCGCTATGGCCTCGGTCCCCTCGGCCGTGATCGCCGCCCTGCATGGGCTGGGCGCCAGCCGCGCCGGACGCGAGCATGGTGGCCGCCGCAAGGGCGGTGAGGAGCTGCTTCTTCATAGTCTGGATTATCCTGGATCAGGACGCCGCCGACGTTCGGACGGACCTCCGATGGACATGGCAACGCTCGGCCGGGACAAAAGGCTCCGAATTGGTTCGGACGGCGCGCGATTGGGTTCGCGAGGTCCGCCATCGGCCCGGCTCGGCTCGCCAACGGTCCGCGTTAAACACGTAGCTCAACCAACGCGCCGTGTTCTTGCGCGAGTGACACAAGATGGCGTGGCCGCCGATCAAAACGTCTTTTGATGCAAAATCTTGAATCGGATACGAGTTTACGTGGCGCTTTATTCGTATCCATGTCCAGATATTAGGTGTATACGCAGGCTATCGCCGGCCCCGCTCAATGGATACCGACGCCTGAGAGAAGGCCTGCACGCGCGGGCGCACTCCCTCACAACGGGAGCAACCGATGACCGTCACCATATCCTTCAGCCACGCAGGCGCCTGTGACCAGGCCGGCCTGGTGCGCCTGATCCCTCACATGAGGGCCTTCGCCCGCTCGCTCTGCCGCGACTTCACCGAGGCCGAGGACCTGACGCAGGAGGCGCTGGCGAGCGCCTGGGCCAACCGCGCATCCTATTCGGAAGGCACCAACCTCAAGGCCTGGGTGTTCACCATCCTGCGCAACCAGTTCTATTCAGGCCGGCGCCGGTCCTGGCGGCTCTCGCAACTGGACGGCCACCTGGCCGAAAACACGCTCGTGGCGACGTCGAACGCCATGGCGCCGCTCGAGCTCGACGACGTGCGCCGGGCGATGGACACCCTGCCCGACGACCAGCGCGAAGCGCTCATCCTCGTGGGCGTCGCCGGCCTGTCCTGCGGCGACGCCGCCAGCGTCTGCGACTGCGCTGAAGGCACGATCAAGAGCCGCGTCAGCCGCGCCCGGGCCCGGCTGACGGACGTCCTCGGCGGCGCCGCCCGCCGCGGCCCTCGCGAACCCGGTGCGATGCTCACGCTGTTGTCCGAGGCCGAGCGGCTTCAGGCAGCCTGATCGGGAAAATCCGGAACCACACGGCGCCGCTTCCCGTTGCGCCTGCCGCAAGCGGCCCTGCAGGCGTCTCCGCCCAGGCTTCGGGCCGCCGGAAGGAACTCCATGTCCATCATCGCATGGCTGATACTCGGCCTCGTAGCGGGCTTCATCGCCAGCAAGATCGTCAACAAGAGCGGCGAAGGACTTGTCATGGACATTGTCCTCGGCATCGTCGGCGCCTTCGTGGGCGGCTGGGTGTTCACCCGGTTCTTCCACGGAGGCGGCGTCACCGGCCTGAACCTCTACAGCCTGTTCGTCTCGGTGGTCGGCGCGATCGGCGTGCTGCTGCTGTACCACCTCGTGGTCCGCCGCCGGCAGGTCTGACGGCCAGGCCGGCCGCGCCTTCCGCGCAGCCGGCCCGCGGGGCTATCCCGGAGTGGGCGAGCGGGCTTCGCCCGCGCTGACGCACGGCGAACGCGACCTGCAGTCCCCCGCGACCGAGGCGATCAGCGCGGCAGGACCAGCTGCGGGTCGACCGGCTTGGCCTTGTCGGCCGGGGTCGGGGCGTAGCGGACCTCGAAGTGCAGCTGCGGCTCGGTGACGCCGCCGGAGACGCCGACCTGGCCGATCTCCTGGCCCTGGGTCACCTGCTGGCGCATGGCCACCGACACCTTGTCGAGGTGGGCGTAGGCCGTGACCCAGCCGTCGGCGTGCTTGACGAGGACGAGGTTGCCGAAGCCCGGCACCTGGTCGCCGGCGTAGACCACGTCGCCCGCGGCGGCGGCGTGGACCACCGTCCCCTGCGCGGCCTTGATGTCGAGGCCGTCGTTGCGCCGGCCAACGCCCTTGGGCCCGAAGCCCGACAGGATGTCGCCCCTGATCGGCCAGATGAAGCGGCCGGTGGCGGCGCGGGCGACCTCGGCGTCGCTGAGCCCGGGCGCGGCCTCCGTCGACGGCGGCCGCTGCGGGACCGGCTGAGGCGTGAAGCTGGGCGGGTTGGAGGCCACCGCCCGCGGCGGAGGCTCCGGCGGCGGCGCGGGCCTGGTCGGGACCGGGGTGGGAGGGGTGTAGGCCGGCGGCGTGTAGGTCGGCGGGCGATAGGTCTGCCGCGGCGGGGCGGCCTCGGCCACCTGGGTCCCGGGCAGGCGGATCGGGCCGCGGTCGCGGAACGTCGCCGGCAGGGCGATCTTCTCGCCGGGTCTCAGGCCCCGCCGGCCGACGTGGTTCAGCTCGGTCAGCTCGGCCACCTCGACGTCGAAGCGGCGCGCGATCAGGGCCAGGGTGTCGCCCTCCTGGACCACATAGGCCTTGGACACCGGGATCTTGATGATCTGGCCGGGGCGCAGGCCGTAGGGCGGCTTCAGCTTGCTGGCCTCGACGATCGCCTTGCGGGTCGTGCCGAACTGGCGGGCCAGGGAGTCGACGTGGTATCCCTTGCTGACCTCGTAGTCCATGTAGACGCCGCTCGGTTGGACGACGCGGCCGGTGACCGCCATGCGCGGCCCTTCGACCCGGCGCGCGGCCGGCGGCGGCGTCTCGCGGGGCGGGACATAGGCGGTGGGCGCGGGCGGCGCGGCCGCTGGCGGCGCAGCCGCGGGCGGCGCAG
>DASZQQ010000350.1:0-3154 GCA_035549595.1 Caulobacteraceae bacterium | reverse complement strand
TCGCGCGGCATGTCCTGCCGCGCCTGGACCACGCCCCGCTGCAGTTCGGTTGAGGCGCCGGCTCCGCGCGCCCCGCCGCGTGTCACAGCGCGAACGTGAAGCCGCCGTTGACCGGATAGACCTGGCCCGTGATCCAGGGCGAGGCGTCGGAGGCCAGGAACAGGACCATGTTGGCGATGTCCTGCGGCTGGCCGGGACGGCGGATGATGTACTTCTCCATCTGCCGCTTCAGCCGCTCGGGGTCGCCCTGCAGGGTGCGGGTGACGGCCGGCGTGTCGGTGAGCGCGATGGCCACCGAGTTGGCGGTGATGTTGAACCGGCCGAGGGTCCGGGCCACCGAGCGCATGAAGCCCGCCGCGCCGGCCTTGGAGGCGGCGTAGATCTCCATGCTGGCGTCGCCCCAGCGGCCGGCGTCGGATATGATGGTGATGATCCGGCCCGGGGCCTTGCGCTCGATCATGCCGGGGATGACCGCGGCGGTGCAGTTGATCACGCCGTAGAAGTTGACGCCGATGAAGCTCTGCCAGACGTCGGGCCCGGTCTCCCAGAACGGCTTGGCGAGCTCCGGCGAGGGCGTCGCGCCCGCGTTGCCGGCGTTGTTGACCAGCACGCCCACAGGCCCCAACGCCTCGCGCGCCTTGGCCACCATGGCCTTCACGCTTTCCTGGTTCGAAACGTCGGCCTGGACGGCCACGGCCTTGCCGCCGGCGGCGCGGATCTCCTCGGCCACGGCCTCGGCGCGCTCCAGCACATAGTCGTTGACGGCGACGCCGCCGCTGTTGGTCGCCCCGCCCAGGTGCAGGGCGATCTGGCGGCCCACGCCCTGGCCGGCCCCGGTGACGAGGGCGACCCGGCCGCCCAGATCGAGAATGTCAGTCATGAGGGTCCTCTCCCGCGCTTCTTCCCACCCCGTGGCATAGGTCGAAAGCCGCCCGCGCCGATAGTGGACCTACCGGCAGCTTCGTTCGCCGCCGAGGGGGCGAAGGCCCGAGCGTGAGGGTGCTCCTCCCTCCCGGCCATCGTCTCGCGGCGGATCGGGGAGTCCTCAGGCGGCCTGGGCGGCCGGGACGTCCTGCGGGACCGGCAGCCGGATCAGGTGGTCGAACGCCGACAGCGCCGCCCTGGCCCCCTCGCCGAGCGCGACCACGATCTGCTTGTAGGGCGCCGTGGTGGCGTCGCCCGCCGCGAACACGCCGGCCAGGCTGGTCGCGCCGCGCGCGTCGACCTCGATCTCGCCGCGCGGGGTCAGGTCGAGGACGCCCTGCAGCCACTCGGTGTTGGGGACGAGGCCGATCTGCACGAAGACGCCGTCGAGGCCGACCTCGTGCGTCCCGCCGGAGACGCGGTCCTCGTAGACGAGGCCGGTGACCTTCTGGCCGTCGCCCTTCACCTCGGTCGTGCGCGCGGAGGTGACGACGCGCACGTTCGGCAGGCTGAAGAGCTTCCTTTGCAGCACGGCGTCGGCGCGCAGCTGGCCGTCGAACTCGATCAGGGTGACGTGGGCGACGATCCCGGCCAGGTCGATGGCCGCCTCGACGCCGCTGTTGCCGCCGCCGACCACAGCCACGCGCTTGCCCCTGAACAGGGGCCCGTCGCAGTGCGGGCAGTAGGCGACGCCACGGTTGCGGTATTCGGCCTCGCCCGGGACGTTGAGGGTCCGCCAGCGGGCGCCGGGGGCGAGGACCAGCGTGCGCGCCTTCAGCCTGGCGCCGCTCTCGAGCTCGACCTCGACGAGGCCGCCCGGCTCGGTCGCCGGGACGAGGCGGGTCGCGGTCTGCAGCGGCATGACGTCGACGCCATAGGCCTGGACGTGGGCTTCCAGGCCCGCGGCCAGCTTCGGCCCTTCGGTGTGCGGGACCGAGATGAAGTTCTCGATCGCCATCGTGTCCAGCACCTGGCCGCCGATGCGCTCGGCCGCCAGGCCCGTGCGCACGCCCTTGCGCGCGGCGTAGACGGCCGCCGCCGCACCGGCCGGCCCGCCGCCGACCACCAGCACGTCGAACGGCGCCTTGCCGGCGATGGCCTCGGCCGCGCGGGCGACGGCGCCGGTGTCGAGCCTGGCCAGGATCTGCTCCAGGCTCATGCGCCCCTGCGCGAACGGCGCGCCGTTCAGGATCCCGCTGGGCACCGCCATCACCTGGCGCGCCTCGGCCTCGGCCTGGAACAGGGCGCCGTCGATCGCCACGTGGCGGATGCGCGGGTTGAGGACGCTCATCAGCGTCAGGGCCTGCACCACGTCGGGGCAGTTCTGGCACGAGAGCGAGAACCAGGTCTCGAAGGCGAAATCGTCGTCGAGGGCCCGCACCTGCTCGATCACCTCGGGCGCGACCTTCGGCGGATGGCCGCCGACCCACAGCAGGGCCAGCACCAGGGAGGTGAACTCGTGGCCGAGCGGGACGCCGGCGAAGCGCACGGAGATGCCGGTCCCGGGCCGGACGATGGCGAAAGACGGCCGGCGCGCGTCGTCGTCGGTGCGCACGACGCTCACCTTGTCCGACTGCCCGGCGATCGCCTGCAGCAGCTCGAGGAGCTCGCGCGACTTGGGGCCGTCGTCGAGCGAGGCCTCCAGCACGATCGGCTGGCGGATGTTCTGCAGGTAGGTCTTCAGCTGAGCCTTCAGGTCGGCGTCCAGCATCGCGGCGCTCCGGTCGAAAGGGGAGGAAGGGGGGCGCCGCCGCCGAGGGTTTCGGGGCGGCGCCGATCGGTTCGGGCGTCAGATCTTGCCGACCAGGTCGAGGGACGGGGCGAGGGTCTTCTCGCCTTCCTCCCACTTGGCCGGGCAGACTTCGCCGGGATGGTTGCGCACGTACTGCGCGGCCTTGACCTTGCGCAGCAACTCGGCGGCGTTGCGGCCGACGCCCTCGGCGGTGACCTCCATGAACTGGATCACGCCGTCCGGATCGACCAGGAAGGTGCCGCGGTCGGCCAGGCCCTCGCCCTCGCGCATCACGCCGAAGTTGGTGGTGACGATGCCGGCCGGGTCGCCGACCATGGTGTAGCGGATCTTGCCGATCGCCGGCGAGGTGTCGTGCCAGGCCTTGTGCGAGAAGTGCGTGTCGGTCGAAACCGAATAGATTTCGACGCCCAGGCTCTGGAATTCGTCGTAATGGTCGGCCAGGTCCTCCAGCTCCGTCGGACAGACGAAGGTGAAGTC
>DASZQQ010000349.1:0-3531 GCA_035549595.1 Caulobacteraceae bacterium | reverse complement strand
TCCGCCGACGCGGCCAAGGAGATCAAGGCCCTGATCGCCGCCTCCACCGACCAGGTGGGCAAGGGCGTGCGGCTCGTGGGCGACACGGGCCAGGCCCTGACCCAGATCGCCGGCAGCGTCGGCGAGATCGACGGCCTCGTGGCCGGCATCGCCGCCGCCGCGCAGCAGCAGGCCGCCGGCCTCGCCAGCGTCAGCACCGCCGTCGGCCAGCTCGACGAGGCCGTGCGGCGCAACGCCGACTTGGCGCGCGAGAGCAGCGACGCGGCCGTGGCGCTGCGCACCGAGGTCGCCGACCTCGAAGGGCTCGTCGCCCGCTTCCGCCTCGCTGACGAGGGCCGCCGGCCCGAGCCCCGCCACACGCGGCAAGACCCATCCCTTGAGCCCCGCCGCTACGCCGGCGGCGGCCGCTACTGACAGTTCCGGAGAACGCTTGATGACTGCCCGCCACGCCTCGGCCGCCGAACGACAGGACTTCATGGGGCTCGACGCCCAGGCGCGCAGCGCGCTGGCCAAGGCGCGCCCGACGATCGAGGGTGCGCTGTCGCCGGCCCTCGACCGGCTCTACGACCAGATCCGGCGCACGCCCCAGCTTCGCGCCCTGTTCCGCGACGAGGCGCACCTGCAGCGGGCGAAGTCCGCCCAGGTCGGTCACTGGTCGCGCATCGTCCGCGCGGACTTCGGCGGCGACTATGTCGCCAGCGTCGGCCGGGTCGGCGAGGCGCACGCGACCATCGGGCTCGAGCCGACCTGGTACATCGGCGGCTATGCCCTGGTGCTGGAGAGCCTGATCACCGAGGTCATGCAGCGGGCGGGCAAGGCGCGCGGTCCGTTCGGCTCCGGTCCGGACATGGCCGGCCTCGCCACGCAGGTGACCGCCGTCGTGAAGGCGGCGCTGCTCGACATGGACTACTCGATCGGCGCCTATCTGGAGCGTGTCGAAGGCCAGCGGCAGGCGGGCGAGAAGGAGCGCGAAGAGGTCGAGACCGCCCAGCGCCACGTGGTCGCGACGCTCGGCGGCGCGCTCTCGCGCATGGCCGCAGGCGACCTGACCTGCTCGATCGCCCAGGCCTTCCCGCCGGCGTACGAGCAGCTGCGGCACGACTTCAACGACGCCCTGGCCGAGCTGGCCCAGAGCCTGGGCCAGACGGCCAGCAGCACCGGCGCCATCTCGCGCAACGCCGACGACGTCGGCCGCGCCGCGGACGATTTGTCGCGGCGCACCGAGCATCAGGCCGCCAGTCTCGAGCAGACCGCCGCGGCGCTCGACCAGATCACCGCCACGGTCAAGAAGACCGCCGTCGGCGCGCGCCAGGCCAACCAGGCCGTGGCCGCCGCCAAGGACGAGGCCGAGCGCTCCGGCGCCGTCGTCTCCGACGCGGTCAACGCCATGGGCGAGATCGAGCATTCGTCGAAGCAGATCAGCCAGATCATCGGCGTGATCGACGAGATCGCCTTCCAGACCAACCTTCTGGCCCTGAACGCCGGCGTCGAGGCCGCCCGTGCGGGCGAAGCCGGCCGCGGCTTTGCGGTGGTCGCCTCGGAAGTGCGGGCGCTGGCCCAGCGCTCGGCCGACGCGGCCAAGGAAATCAAGGCCCTGATCTCGGCCTCGAGCCAGCACGTCGGCCAGGGCGTGCAGCTGGTCGGCGAGACCGGCAAGGCGCTGCAGTCGATCTCCACCAAGGTCGCCGAGATCGATTCCCTGGTCTCGGAGATCGCCGCCTCGGCCGAGGAGCAGTCCACGGGCCTTTCGCAGGTGAACGTCGCCGTAAACCAAATGGATCAGGTCGTGCAGCAGAATGCGGCCATGGTCGAGACGTCCGCCAGCGCCACGAGCGCCCTGAAATCGGAAGCCGCCGAGCTGTCGCGGGTCCTGGCCCGCTTCAATCTCGGCGGCGCGCGCACCGCCGCAAGGCCTGCGCCGCAGCCGGCTTCCGCCCGCCACGCCCCCGCGCCGTCGCCGGCCAGGGCGATGACCCAGAAGCTCGCCAGCAGCCTCGGCGCGTCCTCGCGCGACGCCGGCTGGGAGGAGTTTTGAGCATGAGCGCATCCTTAACACTCGGTCCTGTACTGGATTTGAGAGCGGCCGGCGCCCTGCGCGCCGACCTGCTCGAAAAGCGGGGGCAAGCCATGGTTCTGGATGCGTCTGGCGTTGAGCGGATGGGCGGGCTTTGCCTGCAGGTCCTGCTCGCCGCTCAGGCCGCCTGGGCCGAGGACGGGCTGCCGTTCACCATTGCCAGCCCCTCGGAAGGTTTCCGCGAGGCTGTCAGGCTTCTGGGCGCCGGCGAGCGCCTTGCCAACCTGGAGACTGGAGGGGCTCCCTGATGAAAATCCTGACCGTGGATGACAGCCGCACCATGCGCGACATGCTGCGCATGGCGCTGGTCAAGGCGGGGTTCAATGTCGTCGAGGCCGTCGACGGCGAGCACGGACTTGAAGTGCTCAACGCCAACGGCGCCGATGTCATCATCACCGACATCAACATGCCCAAGCTCGACGGCTTCGGCTTCATCGAGGCGGTCCGCGAGGACGCCTGCTACCGCGCCACGCCGATCCTGGTGCTGACGACGGAAAGCGACCCCGCCAAGAAGGACCGCGCGCGCCGCGCCGGGGCCACCGGCTGGATCGTCAAGCCGTTCCATCCCGAGAAGCTGGTCGAAGCGATCCGCAGGGTGGCGGCCTGACCACGATGGACGAACTCGAGCAGATCAAGGCGACGTTCTTCCAGGAGTGCGACGAACTCCTGGCCGACCTTGAGAGCGGACTGCTGGCGATGGAGGCCGGGACCGGCGACGCGGAGACGGTCAACGCCGTCTTCCGCGCGGTCCACTCCGTCAAGGGCGGGGCAGGGGCCTTCGGCCTCGAGGCCCTGGTGCGCTACGCGCACGTGTTCGAGACCCTGCTCGACGACGTCCGATCCGGAAAGATCGAGGCTGCCGCGGAGCTGGTCCGCACGCTGCTGCGCGCCGCCGACGTCCTGTCGGACCAGGTCAGCGCCGCCCGCACGGACGGCGCGCCCGACGAGGCCGCGACAGCGGCCATGGTGGCCGAGCTCGAGGCGTGGATCGCCGGTCATGGGCCCGCCGCCGCGATGGCCGCGGCCGCCGCCCCGCCGGCGGCGCCCGCCGCGCCGGCGTCGGACAGCGACATGGACCTCGGCTTCGAGTTCAAGCCGATGACCGTGGCGGTCGACGACATCACGCCCGCCGCTCCGCCGGCGCCGGTCTCCGGCGCGCCCGGGGATGACATCGGCATCTCATTCACCCCGATGACGGTGGCGATCGAGGAGTTCGGGGCCCCCGAAGAGCCTGTCGCGCCTGCCGAACAGACCTGGATCATCAGCTTCCGGCCGCTGGCGACCCTCTACGCCAAGGCCAACGAGAGCGTGCTGCTGATGCGCGAGCTCGAGCGGCTGGGCCCGATCGAGCCGGTCCTCGACGACAGCGACCTGCCGTCGCTGACGGCCATGGACGCCGAGGGCTCCTACCTCGCCTGGACGGTCCGCCTGACGACCGACGCCACCGAGGAGATCAT
>DASZQQ010000348.1:0-4276 GCA_035549595.1 Caulobacteraceae bacterium | reverse complement strand
CCCCCCCCCCCTTCGGGGCGGGCCGCCGCGCGGGGGGCTGAACGCGGGCGGCTCAGGACGGGCGGGGTTCGAGGGGGACCACCCCGGCCCGAACGCGGTGGTTACATGTGGTCGCCGTCGGGGGCGGCGCCGTCGTTCTTGATGTCGGCGGCGAGCAGGACGGCGGGGACCTTGCCGTTGTTCTTCCACCAGTGGGAGTAGCCGGTCTCCTCGCGGGCGACGTCGCCGGCCGGGTGCTCGATGCCGACCGCGCAGGTGGAGCGGTATTCGGTGATCGAGCCGGACAGGGTCATGATCAGCGCCGGGCGGTCGCCATGGCTGTGCCACGGCACCACGCCGCCGGGCTGGATCACGAGCTTGCGCAGGCGCAGGCGCCGCCCGTCGAGGCCGACGATCTGGTCGCCCAGCTTCAGCGAGTTGAGCTCGGTGTCGGTGACGCCCTTGGGCATGGTCTCGCCCGAGGTGCGCGCGCCGTCATGCATCTGGCCGGCGGGGCAGCCGTCGGCCCAGGCGTGGGTGGCCAGCGTGGTCGAGCCGACGAGGGCGGCGGCCGACCAGGCCAGGATGGAGAGTTTGAACTGAGACATTGGTTCGGTTCCCGTCTTGGATCGCTTCGGGACGACCGAAGCTGTTGGCAGGAGGACCGTACGTCCGGGGCGCCCCCGGCAGAATTCGCAAGAACTCATGGCGACGATAACCTGGACGATGCTTTCGAAGTGGGGAGGCGGCCAGGCCCTGGCGACACACGCGCCCGTTTTGGTCCTCCGGTGACCCGGCCGGCGCTGTCATTTTTCGAACCACGAACCACACGAACCACACGAACAGGGTCGTGGACCCCAACCGCGGGACTAGGCGATGCGTGTTCGTGTCGTTCGTGTGGTTCGTGGTTCGACAGAATCGGGCAGTCGATCGGGGCCGCGCGGCCGCCGACCGGCTCCACGCCCAACGGGTTCAGTTCAAGGGCCTTAAACCGCCCCGACCGGCTCCGGTTCGGCCGCGTCCTCGGGCATGTCCTCGAAGCGGGTCTTGGGCCAGGGGAAGGACTTGGCGGCGCGCACGAAGGCGCCGACGGCGGGGGAGTGGGGACGGCCGCGGACGGTGACCAGCATGATCGTGCGCACGAACTCCGGGTCCACCAGGCGGCGGACGACGAGGCCCGGGTCGGTGACGCACAGCTCGGGGATGAAGCCGAAGCCCATGCCGGCGCGGATCATCCCCTGCACCCAGTCGTCGCGCTCGGACGAGAACACCTTGCGCAGGATCACCCCGCGCGAGCGGAACTCGCGCCGGGCGTAGTCGAACAGTTCGCAGTTGGCGCGGTTGACGTAGGCCTCGTCGTGCAGGTCGGCGCTGGAGACCACGTTCTTGGCCTCGAACCGGTGGCCTGGCGGCACGCAGACCACCATCCGCTCCCTGAAGAGGGGCAGGGCGTGGAAGCGCAGGTCCGGGCCTTCGGGCAGGCCGAAGAGGGCCATTTCAAGGTCGCCGGCGGAGAGCAGCTCCAGCAGTTCGTGGGCCCCCTTGTCCTGCACCTCGAGGTCGACGTTCGGATGGGCGGCCCCGAACTGGATGAAGAGGTCCGACAGGATCTGGGGGCCGATCGTGCACATGGCGCCGATCTTCAGCGTCGCCTTGTCCAGCTTCTTGAGGTTTCGGGCCTCGGTCTTGGCCGCCTCGGTCGAGGCCTGGATGGCCTCGAAATAGGGCAGCATGATCCGGCCGAGCTCGGAGAGGTGGGTGCGGTTGCGCTCGCGGTGGAAGAGCGGCCCGCCCAGCTCGTACTCCAGCTGCTGGATGGCGCGCGTCAGGGCCGGCTGGCTGACGTTCGAGGCTTCCGCGGCGCGCGTGAAGTTCAGTGTCTTCGACAGCGCCAGGAAGTAGCGCACGTGCTGCATTTCCATGGCGGCAGCTCCCCCAGGGCTTTCAAAGGGTCGGGCAGTCGCACTCACCGGCGAGGTGGGCGTTCAGCGCCCCCTGGCTCTCTCCGGTGATGAGGCGCGAGCCGCGTTCGAAGGTCAAGTAGGACCAGAGCCAGTCGAGACCGACCTGGATGCGGTTTCTGAACCCGACCAGGAAGTAGATGTGCGCGATGCACCAGAACAGCCAGGCGGGAAGTCCGGTCAGTCTTACATGGCCCAGCTGCACCGCCGCGGCGGCGCGGCCGACGGTGGCCAGCGAACCGACGTCGGCGTAGCGGAACGGCGCCGGGCGCGGCCGGCCGGCGAGGTCGGCGAGAACGACCTTGGCGGCGTAGGCGCCCTCCTGCTTGGCGGCGGGTGCGAGGCCGGGCGTCGGCTTGCCGCCGGCGCCCACGTGGCGGGCCAGGTCGCCGACCACGAACACGTGCGGCGCGCCCTTCAGGGTCAGGTCCGGCTCGACGCTCACGCGTCCGGCGCGGTCGAGCTCGCCGCCCAGGGCCGCGCCCAGCGGCGAGGCGCGCACGCCGGCGGCCCAGACGATGGTGGCCGCGTCGATCGGCTCGTCGCCGAGGCGGACGCCGGTCCCGTCGACGTCGGTGACCGCCCTGCCGAGGCTGACCTCGACGCCCAGGCGCTCGACGGCGCGGCGGGCGTAGGCGGAGAGCGGCGGCTCGAAGGTCGGCAGCAGGCGCTCGCCGGCCTCGACCAGCAGCACGCGGGCCATCTCGGTGCGGATGGCGCGAAAGTCGCTGGCGAGCGCGCGGCGCGCGAGTTCGGCGATGGCGCCGGCCATCTCGACCCCGGTCGGGCCGCCGCCGATGACGACGAAGGTCAGCAGCCGCCGGCGCTCGGCCGGATCGCAGGCGGTCTCGGCCGCCTCGAACGCCGTCAGCACCTTGCGCCGGATGGCGATGGCGTCCTCCAGGCTCTTCAGGCCCGGGGCGTCCGCCGCCCATTCGTCGTGGCCGAAGTAGGCGTGCGTCGCCCCGGTGGCGAGGATCAGGTAGTCGAAGGCCGTCCTGCGCCCGCCCGTGGTCACGGTCCGCCGCGCGACGTCGACGCCGCCGACCTCGGCGAGGACGACGCGGGTGTTGGCCTGGTGGCGCAGCACATGGCGGATCGGGCTGGCGATCTGGGTCGGGGCGAGCCCCGCCGTCGCCACCTGGTACAGCAGTGGCTGGAAGAGGTGGTGGTTGCGCCGGTCGATCAGGGTGACGTCCACCGGCGCCTTGGCCAGCGCCCTGGCCGCCGACAGGCCGCCGAAGCCGGCCCCGACGATGACCACATGCGGGCGGCGGGTGGCGGAGCTCACGGTCTGTTCGCGCTTGCCGAGATCGAAGGGCATGGGGTGCATCTTCTCCCTCCCCTTCATGGGGAGGGACAGTCCGCGCAGCGGACAGGGTGGGGAACGCTGCCGGCTCGACCAGGCCAACCGGCTGGCGTCTATCGCGCCTGGACTCCCCCACCCTGGCCGCTTCGCGGCCTGTCCCTCCCCACAAGGGGGAGGGAGGTTGGGGCATCCTACCATCAATGCGCAGTCCAGCCGCCATCGACGGTGAGCGCCGCGCCGGTGATGGAGTCCGCGCCGGAGCCGCACAGGAAGACGGTCAGGGCGCCGATCTCCTCGACGGTGGCGAAGCGCTTGTTCGGCTGGGAGGCGAGGAGCACGTCGGTGACGACCTTCTCGGGCGAAATGCCATGCGCGCGCGCCTGTTCGTCGATCTGCTTCTCCACCAGCGGCGTCAGGACGTAGCCCGGGCAGATGGCGTTGCAGGTCACGCGGCTGGTCGCCGCCTCCAGGGCCACGGTCTTGGTGAGGCCGAGGACCCCGTGCTTGGCGGCGACGTAGGCGCTCTTGTACGGGCTGGCGACCAGGCCGTGCGCCGAGGCGACGTTGACGATCCGGCCGTAGCCGCGCTCGATCATCTCGGGCAGGGCCAGGCGGATGGTGTGGAAGGCGCTGGAGAGGTTCAGCGCCAGGATCGCGTCCCACTTGGCGGTCGGGAACTCGTGGATCGGGGCCACGTGCTGGATGCCGGCGTTGTTGACCAGGATGTCGACGGGACCCAGCACGTCGCGGGCGTAGGCCATCATGTCGGCGATCGCCGACGGGTCGGAGAGGTCGGCGCCCGAGTAGCAGACCTCCACGTCGTGCTCCATGGCGAGCCTGTCGCGCGCGCGCATGACCGACTGCGGATCGCCGAAGCCGTTCAGGACGATGTCGGCCCCCTCGGCGGCGAGGGCCTGGGCGACGCCGTAGCCTATGCCGCTGGTCGAGCCGGTGACGAGGGCGGTGCGTCCGGCCAGGGGCCGCGCGTCGGCGGTCCGGGTGCGGGGGGCGGTGGTGGTGGTCGTGC
>DASZQQ010000347.1:0-1787 GCA_035549595.1 Caulobacteraceae bacterium | reverse complement strand
GGCCCCGGGCAGGGCCTCCAGCCGGGCGATGTCGCGCGCCGTCAGCGCGGGCCGGACGGTGCGCGGCCGGCGGCCTTCGATGTCGTCGATGCTGCGGTAGAGGATGAGGTGCACCGCCTCGTCGAAGCGGCCCTCGTCGGCCAGGCGGTCGGCGTCCTCGAGCAGCGCCTTGGCCTTCCAGGCTTCCGGCCGCCAGTCGGCCGGCTGGACCCGCGCCGCCTTGGCCCGGCGGCGGCGCGCGAAGCGCACTCCGGCCATCTCGCGCACGATCAGCAGCACGATCGCGCCGACGATGAGAGCCAGGCCGATCCAGAACAGGACCTGCAGGGCCGGGAAGATGGCCGTAAGCACGTCGGCGATGAAATGCTGGATCGCCTTCAGCCAGCCGGGGACGTGCGGCTCGGGCGGGGGCGTGAGGGTCGAGAAGTCGAACTGCAGCGCCTTGTCGTGCAGCAGGCGCGCGTGCGCGGCGCGCACGGCCTCGGCCCCCGGCCCCTGTCCGTCCGGCGCGGTCGCTGCAGTGGCGGCCAACCGACGATCCCCCCGCTCAAGCACCCCCGAAAGCAGCGACCCTAGTGTGGGCCGCGTCCGGCTGGAACCGGGTTTCGCGTCGAAGGCGTAAAACAACCGTCAGTTTTGCAATCGCTCCCCTTTTTCCAGGGAAGGACGACCGTCACCGCGGCAGGAGCGTCTCGCCCATCAGGTACTCGTCGACGGCGCGGGCGCACTGGCGACCCTCGCGGATCGCCCAGACGACCAGCGACTGGCCGCGGCGCATGTCGCCGCACGAGAACACCTTCGGCTGGCTGGTGCGGTAGTCGGTCATGCTGGCCTTGACGTTGCCGCGCGGGTCGAGCTCGACGCCGGCCTGTTCGACCAGGCCCTCGCGGCGCGGACCGACGAAGCCCATGGCCAGGAGCACGAGGTCGGCCTTCAGCTCGAACTCCGTGCCAGGGATCTCGGTCATGGTCATGCGGCCGTCGGGCCCCGGGGCCCAGTCGACGCGGGCGCAGACCAGGGCCGTGATGCGGCCGTTCTCGGAGATGGCGCGCTTGGTGGTGACGGCGAAGTCGCGCTCGCACCCTTCCTCCTGCGACGAGGAGGTGCGCATCTTCAGCGGCCAGTCGGGCCAGGTCAGGGCCTTGTTCTCGTGCTCGGGCGGCTTCGGCATGATTTCCAGCTGGGTCACCGAGGCGGCGCCCTGGCGGTTGGACGTACCGATGCAGTCCGAGCCGGTGTCGCCGCCGCCGATGACGACCACGTGCTTGCCCGCCGCGCTCAGCGTGCCCTTGGGCGCGGCCTTCTCTTCCGGGTCGCCGGCGTTGCGCTTGTTCTGCTGGGTCAGGAAATCCATGGCGAAATGGATGCCGTCGAGGTCGCGCTCGGGGATGACGAGGTCGCGCGGAGCCTCGGCCCCACCGGCGAGGACCAGGGCGTCGTAGCCGCCCATCAGGTACTCGGTGGAGACGCTCACGCCGACCTCGACGCCCGGCTTGAAGGTCACGCCCTCGGCCTGCATCTGCGCCATCCGGCGGTCGATGAGGGGCTTTTCCATCTTGAAGTCGGGGATGCCGTAGCGCAGCAGGCCGCCGATGCGGTCGTTCTTCTCGAACACCGTGACCTGGTGGCCGGCGCGGGCCAGCTGCTGGGCGCAGGCGAGGCCCGCCGGTCCCGAGCCGATCACGGCGACCGTCCGTCCGCTCCGCTTCGCCGGCGGCTCGGGCACGATCCAGCCTTCCTGCCAGCCGCGGTCGACGATCGCGCATTCGATCGTCTTGATGGTCACC
>DASZQQ010000346.1:0-4713 GCA_035549595.1 Caulobacteraceae bacterium | reverse complement strand
CTCCATCTCGGCGACGAGCCGCTGCACCTCGTCCCAGTCGAGCGCGCCGAGCCGCCCGAGCGCGCTGCGCACCAGGTCGAGCCGCACCGGCGTGACGAGCGCGCCGAACGCGGAGAGCACGCTGGCCTGGGGCGGGAAGATGACGGCGACGCTCTGCAGGAGCTCGCCCACCGCGCAGGCATGCACCGGCCCGGCGCCGCCGAAGGCCAGCAGCGGCAGGCCGCGGTGGTCGACGCCGCGGTCGGTGGCGTGGGCGCGCGCGGCCCCGGCCATGGCCTCGGCGACGATGCGGTAGATGCCCGCCGCCGCCTGGGCGCGGGTCACGCCGAGCTCGCCCGCCAGCCGGTCCATGGCCGCCTCGGCCGCCGGCTTGTCGAGCGGCATGTCGCCGCCCAGGAAGTTGTCGGCGTCCAGCAGGCCGAGCAGCAGGTCGGCGTCGGTGACGGTGGGATTTGTCCCGCCGCGGCCGTAGCACGCCGGTCCCGGCTGCGAGCCGGCGCTGTGCGGCCCGACCTTCAGGAGGCCGAGCTCGTCCACGTGGGCGATGGAGCCGCCGCCGGCGCCGATCTCGATCATGTCGATCGAGGGGATGGTCAGCGGCATGCCGCTGCCCTCGCAGAAGCGGTAGCGGCGGTCGACCTCGAACACGCCGGTGACGAGCGGCTTGCGCTCCTCGATCAGGCACGCCTTGGCCGTGGTGCCGCCCATGTCGAAGCTGAGCAGCCGGTCGAGGCCCAGGCGCTCGGCGAAGAAGGCGGCCGCGAGGGCGCCCGCGGCCGGGCCGCTCTCGATCATCCGCACCGGATTGCGGCCGGCCACCTCGGCGCCGATGACGCCGCCGGACGACAGCATGATCAGCGGCCGGTTGGCGACGCCGGCCTTCTCCAGGCCCAGGGAAAGGCCGCGCAGATAGGGTTCGGTGATCGGGGTGGTGTAGGCGTTGACGGCCGTGGTCGAGGCGCGCGGGTACTCGCGGATCTGCGGCGCCACCTGCGAGGAGATCGAGACGTAGAGGTCCGGCGCGGCCTCGCGCAGCGCCTGGGCGATGGCCTGCTCGTTGGCCGGGTTGCGGAAGGCGTTGATCAGGCAGACCGCCACCGAGGCGACGCCCGAGGCCTTCAGCTTGCCCACCAGGGCGTCGATCTCGGCCTTGGAGACCGGCTTCAGCACCTCGCCATCGGCCAGCACCCGCTCGTCGACCTCGAAGGTCAGCTCGCGCGGGATCAGCGGCGCCGAGAACTCGATCTGCGGATCGTACATCTCGTAGCGATGTTCGTTGCGGATCGGCAGGACGTCGCGGAAACCCTGGGTGGTGACGAGGGCCGTGGGCCGGCCCTTGCGCTCGATCAGGGCGTTGGTGACGACGGTGGTGGCGTGAACGACGACGCCGTCGATCTTCTCCGGGCCGATGCCGGCCTTGGCGAGGGTCAGGTCGACGCTGCGGAAGAAGCCCTCCAGCAGGTCGTGGTGCGTCGTCAGGGTCTTGTCGACGACGAGCGTGCCGTCCGTGCCGCGCAGCACGGCGTCGGTGAAGGTGCCGCCGATGTCGACCGCGATCGAATAGGACATGGTCAGACCCCCCAGCCCAGGCGGCGCGAGGCGTCGGCGGCGGCGGTCTTGACCTGTCCGAGCAGGGTCTCGGACGGCAGGTCGGGGATGAACTGGGTGGCGCCGACCAGGGCGACGGCGCCGCGCCACTCGCCGCGGTGGTCGAACACCGGCGCGGCGAGCGCATTGACGCCCAGCTGCACCGCGTCGGCCGCGGTCGCCCAGCCCTGCTGGCGGACCTGCTCGACGAGCGCCCGCAGCGCCGCCGGATCGGTGACGGTGGCCGCGGTCCAGGCCTTCAGCGGCTCGGCGAGGACGCGCTCCAGAAGCGCCTGCGGACCGAAGGCGAGCGCGATCAGGCCGTGCGCCGAGGCGTGGAAGTCGAGCCGCGAGCCGGGCCGGATGGCGAAGTCGATCAGGGTCCGGCCCTGCAGCATCTCGACGACGACGACGTGGTCCTCGATCAGGGCCGAGGCGGTGACCGCAAGACCCGTCTGTTCGCGCAGCGGCGCCATGGACGGCCGGATCGCGCCGGCGACGTCGAAGCGGTCGCGCACGGACTCGCCCAGCGCCAGCAGCTTCACGCCGATCTCGTAGCCCTCGGTGCGGGGGTCCTGGCGCACGTAGCCGCGCAGCAGGAGGGCGCGCAGGTGCCGGTGGGCGCGGGGCTTGGAGATGTCGAGCGCGCGGGCGACCTCGGTCACGCCGCGCGGCTCACGGGCGTGGGCCAGGTACTCGAGAAGGCGGAGGACGAGGTCGACCGACTCCAGGTCGGAACTCGTCGGCGCGGGAACGAGGGTGTCGAGCAAGTGTTTGTTTCTCTGATCGGAACAACGGTTCGGACATTGAAATTAGGCGGCCAGGGGCGGGTCCTGTCAACGGGGCTTGGAGAGGAAAATCTCGGCTCAGTTCGGGGACATGATCCCTGCCGAAGGCGGGGTTCGTGTCCCCTCCAGCTGGCCGAGGTCTCTGAAGGGGACACGTTCCTGGCGGAACATGTCCCCGAACCTGCCACTTCCCCGATCGCCGCTACCCGGCGTGTTCGCGGCGGTAGTCGCGGGGGGTGACGCCGTACTGGTCCTTGAAGGCGCGGCTGAAGTGGGCCGAGCCGTTGAAACCCCAGCGGAAGCAGATCTCGGAGATCGACAGGCTGGCGAACATCGGGCTGGTCAGGTCCAGCCGGCAGCGCTCCAGGCGGCGCGTGCGCAGGTAGGTGGAGAAATTCTGGCCGGCGCCGGCGAACAGCTTCTGCAGCGAGCGCGGCGAGATGCCGTCGGCCTCGGCGACGCGTTCCAGCGTCAGGTCCGGCTCGGACAGCAGGGTCTCGATGGTCTGGCAGACCCGGTGCAGGTGCGCGGCCCGGGCGCCGGCGGCCCCGCCCTGCGCGGCGGGCGAGCCCTCGGCGGCGAGGTTGGCGACCAGGAATTCGGTCAGCGCCAGCTCCACGGGCCGCAGCTGCTCGCTGGTGAGTTCGCCCACGCTGTCGGCCGTCGCCCGCAGCAGGCCCGAGAACACGTGGCCCAGGCCGTGCTGGCCGCGAAGCCGGCCGACCTTCAGCGACAGGGGCGCGATCAGGCGGTGGTCGAGGGCGACCAGCGGCGCGCTGATGAACAGCAGGCGGAAGGCGGTCGAGAGCTGCAGCGTCGCGTTCATGCCGGTCGGGCCATAGGCGATGTCGCCCACCGCCAGCGTCCCGGTCCGCTCGCCGTCGAAGAAGGTCGCCTCGCCCTCGAGCACCACCACCAGCCAGACCGCCTTGGGCTGCTGCGGGTTGCGGCCGGAGATCGTCTGCGGGCTGGCCGACATCACCGCGAAGTCCATGCCCAGCGGCGAGACGATGCACGAGACCTCGCCGCAGAACGGCGCCTCGCCGGTCGATTCGGCCAGCGGCAGGCGAAGCCTGGTCATCACCTCGCGCCAGGCCTGGCGGCGCGCCTCGGCGGGCACGCCCCTGGTCGAGAAGCGCCAGGCCTTCATCGCCTCGGGCGTCTGGGGACTGGCGGGGGATTTCGCCGGCGCGGTCAGGGGAGGAAGCTCCAGGTTCGGGCGGCCCATCCTCCACGAGGACGGCGCGGCCGCCAAGGTGGGGGTCAGAACGGACGGTCGCCGGCGATGGTCACGCGATAGCCCGACCGCACCTGCGGGAAGTAGTCCCAGGTCGCCAGGTGCTGGGTGCAGCGGTTGTCCCAGAAGGCGATGGCGTGCGGCGTCCAGCGGAAGCGGACCTGGAAGTTCGGGTTCTGCACGTGGGCGTAGAGGAACGCCAGCACCGCGTCGCTCTCCGCCTTGGGCAGCTCGACGATGCGGGTGACGTAGGAGCTGTTGACGAACAGGGCCTTGCGGCCGGTCACCGGGTGGGTGCGCACCACCGGGTGGGTCGAGCACGGGTACTTGCGGTCGAGGTCCGGGAACAGCGGGCGGTAGACGTGGTCGGCGTCGTGGATCGCCGTCAGGCCGCCCAGCAGGGCCTGCATGCGCGGCGAGAGCGCCTCCCAGGCCGCATACATGCTGGAGAACAGGGTGTCGCCGCCCGAGGCCGGGATGGTTTGCAGGTAGAGGATCGAACCCAGCGGCGGCTCGGCGTCGCAGGTGAGGTCGGAGTGCCAGTCTTCGCCGGCGACGTACGTGGAGTCCGCGTCGGCGTGGATGGCGACGATCTCGGGATGGTCGTCCAGCCCCTGGACGGCCGAGTGCAGCTGCAGCGGGCCGAACGCGCGGCCCAGCCGCTTGTGGCTGTCGTGGTCGATCGGCTGGTCGCGGAAGAACAGCACCAGGTGGTCGGCGAGCGCCTGTTTCAGCCGCTCGACGGCTGCAGGCTCGAGCGGCGTGGAGAGGTCGACGCCGGAGACCTCGGCCCCGATCCGGGGCGTCAGGGGGGTAATCGTCAGCTCGGCCATCGGCGCCTTCCACTCCACTCAGTCCGCCCGTTAGGGTGTGGACCCATGCCGGCGAAGTCGAGCCCCATACCTCACGTCGATGCGGCCGCGCTCTCGCAGATGCTGGCGCCGGCCCGTACGGCGCTGCTGGTGATCGATGTCCAGGCGGATTTCGCCAGTCGAGACGGCGCCCTCGGACGGGCCGGTGTCGACCTCTCGACGGTCGAGCCGGCGGTCGACTGCATCGAGGCGCTGCTGGCCGCCGCCCGATCCGCGGGCGCCACCGTCG
>DASZQQ010000345.1:0-9011 GCA_035549595.1 Caulobacteraceae bacterium | reverse complement strand
CGGGGATCGAGAACATCCTGATCACCTCGCCGGTGGTCGGGGCGCCGGCGACGGCGCGGCTGGCGGCGCTGGCCGCCCGGGCGCCGGGCCTGATGGCCGCCGTGGACAACCCCGCCGCGGTCGACGCCATCGCCGCGACCGGCGCGGCCCTGACCCTGCTGGTGGACATCGATCCGGGCATCCACCGCACCGGCGTGGCGAGCGCCGAGGCCGCGGTGGCGCTGGCGCGGAGGATCGAGGAGGCCCCCACCCTCGCCTACGCCGGGGTGCAGTTCTACTGCGGCTCGCAGCAGCACATCGAGATCTACGCCGCCCGCCGCGAGGCGATCATCGAGCGCACCCAGTACCTGAAGGGCGTGATCGCGGCCCTGACCGAGGCGGGCCTGGCGCCGCGTCTCGTCACCGGCGGCGGCACCGGCACCCACTCGATCGACGCCGAGCTGGGGGTGCTGAACGAGCTGCAGGTCGGCAGCTACGTGTTCATGGACCGGCAGTACGCCGACTGCGACCTGGTCGGCGACGGGGCCCAGGCGTTCCGCACCAGCCTGATGGTCGACGCGCGGGTGATCAGCGCCAACCATGAGCGCCTGGTCACCGTGGACGCCGGCTTCAAGGCCTTCGCCACCGAGGCCGGGCCGCCGCCGGTGCTGGCCGGCGCGCCGGAGGGCTCGGGCTACCACTTCATGGGCGACGAGCACGGCGCCCTCGTGCCGCCCAAGGGCGTCGCCCCGCCGGCGCTGGGCGAGGTGGTCACCTTCGCCGCCCCGCACTGCGACCCGACGGTCAACCTCTACGACGCTTACCACGCCGTCCGCGGCGACACCCTGGTGGCGATCTGGCCCATCGAGGCGCGCGGCCGCTCGGCCTGATCTATCCCTCCCCCTCTGTGGCAGGGGAATCGCATATGGCTTTGGCCAAGGGCGTGCGGAGCGTCGTGGTGTGCGGGACAGAGGACCGGGTGACCTCTGGCGTCCCTTCTCCCCACGCGGGAGAAGGTGGCGGCGAAGCCGGCGGATGAGGGGGCCCTCCGACGCCCGCCGCCCAGCGGACCTGCGGCTTGGGAAAGATGTCTGCCGGAATTCAGCGCCTTGGTCGACCTCAGCACGCGCTGAGAGGGCCGGAGGCCCCCTCATCCGTCGCCTGCGGCGACACCTTCTCCCGCGTGGGGAGAAGGGCGCCCAGAGGTCGCCTCGCCAAGTCCTGCAGCGTCTTGCGGGCCGTCACAGCCCAAATGCGATAGCCCTGCCCTGTTGGGAAGGGATCGGGGCTCTTCCCCATCCTAGGGTCAAGCGGCCTAGGATGCGGAAAACGTTGAAGGAGGACCCCCATGGCGACGCTCCCGCAGACGACGCTGGACGAGGCGCTGGCCGAGGCTCACCTGCCGGCCCTGATCCTTTCGACCCTGCACCTGACCGGCGATGCTTCGCTGCTCGAGCGCTATCCGCGGCCGGTCTACGACTTCTTCGCCGAAGGCAAGTTCGGCGGCTACGCCGAGGACGTGCAGGCGCAGATCCGAGCCGAGGCCAAGGCGGCGCTCGAAGCGCACCAGGCCGGCGAGCCCATGGCGCCCGCGCCCGATCAGGCCACCGTCCGGCGGATGATGGACTTCGTCGCCGGGGTCGACATCCCCGCGCACTACGGCCCGTTCCTGATGGAGGAGCTGGGCCTGGCCGACGTGGACGCCAGGAAGCCCGACTTCACGGCGCCTAAGGTGCGCGCAGCGGCCCAGCGGATGAAGGTGGTGGTGGTCGGGGCCGGCATGAGCGGGCTCCTGACCGGCATCCGCCTGAAGCAGGCGGGGATCGACTTCGTCATCGTCGAGAAGAACCCGGACGTCGGCGGAACCTGGTTCGAGAACACCTATCCGGGCTGCCGGGTCGACAACCCCAGCCACCTCTATTCGCTGTCGTTCGAGCCGAACCACGAATGGCCCGAGCACTATTCGCCCCAGCCCGTGCTGCTGGCCTATTTCCGCGGCGTGGCCGAGAAGTACGACCTGCGCCGCCACATCCGCTTCGAGACCACCGCCGAGGAAGCCCGCTTCGACGAGCGCACGAACCGCTGGAGCGTCACCGTCCGCGGCAAGGACGGCAAGGCCGAGACGCTGGACGCCACCGCCGTGGTCACCGCCGTCGGCCAGCTGAACCAGCCGCGCTATCCGGACATCGAGGGCCGCGACAGCTTCGCCGGCCCGAGCTTCCACTCGGCGCGCTGGAACCACGACATCGACCTGACCGGCAAGCGCGTGGCGGTGATCGGGACAGGGGCCAGCGCCTTCCAGTTCGCGCCGGAGATCGCGCCCAAGGTGGCCTCAATGACCATCTTCCAGCGCACGCCGCCGTGGCTGGCGCCGACGCCGGACTACCACGACAAGGTCAGCGCCGCGGAGCGCTGGCTGCTGGAGCACGTGCCGTACTACGAGAAATGGTACCGCTTCTGGCTCTACTGGATGCTGACCGACGGCATCTACGAGGCGGTGAAGGCCGACCCGAAGTGGAACGGCGGCCCGGGCGCGGTGTCCGAAGCCAACGCCATGCTGCGCGAAATGATCGGCGAGCTGATCAAGGCCCAGGCCGCCGACGCCCCCGAGCTCGTCGACAAGATCATTCCGGGCTATCCGTACGGCGGCAAACGGGTGCTGCGCGACGACGGCCTGTGGGTCGGGGCGCTGAAGCGCGACAACGTCGAGCTGGTCACCGAGCCGATCACCCGGATCACGCCGACGGGCGTGGTGACGAAGGACGGCGCCGCCCGCGACTTCGACGTGATCATCTACGGCACCGGCTTCCACGCCAGCCGCTTCCTGTTCCCGATGAAGATCTACGGCCGCGGCGGGGTCGAGCTGCGCGAGACGTGGCACGGCGATCCCAGGGCCTATCTCGGCATGACCACCCCCGGCTTCCCGAACCTGTTCATGATCTACGGGCCCAACACGAACATCGTCGTCAACGGCTCGATCATCTTCTTCTCCGAGTGCTCGGTCCGCTACATCCTGGGCTGCCTGAAACTCCTGGCCGAGAGCGGTTCGGCGAGTCTCGAGGTCAAGGCCGACGTCCACGACGCCTTCAATCGCAAGGTCGACGAGGCCAACGCCATGATGGCCTGGGGCTCGCCGCACGTGACCAGCTGGTACAAGAACGAGACCGGCCGCGTGACCCAGAACTGGCCGTTCCCCCTGGTCGACTACTGGACCGCCACGCTCGCCCCGAACCCCGCCGACTTCGTGCTCAAGGCCGAGGCGGTGGAGATGGCGTGAGCCCTCCTCCCCCTCGTGGAGGGAGGCCTCAGGCCTTGTCGAACTTGTCCTTGCGGCGGTGGCCGAACAGCAGCCGGTTCTCGAGCCTTCCGCGCAGGGCCGCGTAGTAGGCGGCGAGGAAGTCGGCGTCGGTCTCGGTCTCGCCGCGCGGCCAGCCGATCTTGCCGCGGATGCGGTCGGCGACGGCGGCCATGGTCTTCGCATCGCGCCGGCGCAGCACGTCCTCCAGCACCTGCAGCTCCTTCACCCCGTAGGCGCCGGCCTGCTCCTGGGTGAAGGCGAAGCGGGCGAGGCGCTCGGCCGCGTCGTGGGCCAGGTCGATGGCGAGCGCGCGGCGCGGCGCCTTGACCACCCAGGTGCCGGCCACGAAGTCGCCGACCCTCAGCTTGTCTCGGTTGAACAGCGGGAAGAACAGGAAGATCCCGGTCCAGGCAATGCCCAGGAGCCGCAGCCAGCCGTCGACCGCCTCCCCCGTGGCCGCCTGGCCGCCCAGGAACATCAGCGGCAGGAAGACCTCGATCTCGCGCATGGCGTTGCGGGTGAAGATCGCCTCGCTGGTCAGGCGCCCGCCGTCGCGCGCGGCGACGCGCAGGCCCAGCGCCATCTTGCCCGGCGTCGCCGCCCTGGGCCGCAGCTCGAAGAACACGAAGTAGAAGTTGCGCAGGAAGAACAGGAAGGCGAGCACGACGATGGCGATCATCTCGGTCGCCTCGCTCTTGAAGCCGATGGCCGCCGCGGCGGAGAAGGCCGCGATCAGGAAGGCGGCGCCGACGACCTGGATGATCACCATGTCGATGACGAAAGCGCCCGCCCGCTCGCCGGCCGTGCCCAGCTGCAGGCGCAGGTCGACGCCTTCGGGCGTGACCAGCGAGCGGATCAGCTTGGCGTGCTGCTCGGCGACGGCGGAGGTGGCGGGAATGGTGGCCATCAGGCGGGCGCCCTGGGACGCGGCAGGTAGAAGTAGGCCAGCCACAGGCTGAGCGTCGAGCCGGCGATCGCGTAGCGGATCCAGTCGACGCGGATCGTCTGGCGCCCGACCCCCTCCAGCACCCCGGCGATCACCAGCATCAGCACCACGCCGATCATGACCACGCCGGCCCGCTTGCCGGCCTCGGAGGCGGCATCGAGGCGGCTCTTGTCGCCCGGGAAGGCGACCGCCCAGCCGACGCGGAAGCCGGCGGCCCCCGAGAGAACGCAGGCGAAGAGCTCGGTGGCGCCGTGGATCATCAGCCACCCGCCCATCTGGAAGCCGAGGCCGCGCGCCGCGTAGAGCGACAGCATGGCCCCCAGGACCAGGCCCTGCTGGGCGATGAACATGGCCGTCGGCGCGCCGAAGGCGAAGCCCAGGGCGAAGCAGAAGATCGAAACCTGGGCGTTGTGCGTGAACAGGAAGGTCGCGAAGCCGCCGAGGAAGTGGCCGCCGTCGTCGTCGTAGAGGATCTTCTTCAGGTAGGCGGTCGAGGCGGTGAAGTCGCGCCCCTGGGCCATCGGACCGACGATGGTGTCGTACCAGTCGTTGTCCTGCTGCACGAGGACGAAGGCGGCGACGGTGGCGACGATGAAGATCGCCGCGCTGACGGCGGTCTCGCGCCACAGGTCCTTCACGGCCGCCGGCCAGTCGTAGCGGAAGAAGCGGGTGATGCGGTCGAGAAGGCGCGTGCGCGGGCCGTAGACGAAGAAGTAGCCGCGCGTGACCAGGCTCTCGAGATAGGCCACCAGGCTGGCGTCCAGGGAGGTGGCCCTGGCCACCGACAGCGACGAGCAGGCGGCCCGGTAGAGCACCGGAATCTCGATCAGCTCGGCGTCGGTCAAGGCCCCGGCGCGGCCGCCCTCGGCCTTGGCCAGCAGGCTCTCAAGCCGCCGCCAGTCGTTCTCGCGCTCGGCCCGGAAGCGGTGCGACTTGAGCTGCAGGTCCTTCAAGGCGCCCGCTCCATCACATCAGGTCCCTTCGCTTCAGGTCCAGGTAGGCGCTGATCAGGGCCGGGCCGAGGCGGTCAGCGGGAGCGTCGACGATGTGGGCGCCCAGGCGGCGCAGGCGACCGACGACCACCTCGCGCTCGCGCATCATGGCCGCGGCCGTCACCGCGCGCGAGACGTCGTCGGCGGTCACCGGCTCGCGCCGGGCGATGCCCTCGAGCTCCTCGTCGCGCAGGACCACGAACAGCACCAGGTGCCGGCGCAGCAGGCGCGCGACGTTCTCCAGCATCAGCTCGGCGCTGGTCGAATCCGCGAAGTCGGTGAATACGACCACCAGCGAGCGTCGCTCCAAGGCCGTGCCGAGCTGGGTGAGACCCAGGGTGAAGTTGGTCTCCTCGTCGGAGTAGTCGAGGCGCGCGGCGACGCGCTGCAGCAGCGGGAAGGCGCCGGCGCCGGCGACGACGCCGCTGAACAGGCGCGGCTTGGCGTCGAAGCCGTACATGGCCGCGCGGTCGCCGAGCTTCAGCGACACATAGGCCAGCAGCAGGGCCGCGTTGATCGAGCGGTCGACGCGCGGCACGCCGGCGATCGGGTCGCACATCAGCCGGCCGGTATCGATGGCGAACACCACCGGGTGGTTGCGCTCGGTGCGGAACTCCTTGGCCAGAAGCTTGGTGTGCCGGGCCGACTGCTTCCAGTCGATGGTGCGCGGGTCCATGCCGCCGACGAGCTCGCGCAGGGCGTGGAATTCCGAGCCCTCGCCGGTCTCCAGCTGGGTCTTCAGGCCGAACATGGCCTCGCGCGAGAACAGGCGGATCGCCTCGTCCTTCACCGCCTGGATGTTGGGGGTGACCGCGACCTTGCGCGCCGGGGCCTCGCGCACCTGCTTCCAGACCAGGCCCAGCGGCCCGCGCCAGCGCAGCCACAGGGTCGAGATCTCGCCCTCCCCTCGGCGCACGGGGGTGAGCCGGGCGCTGGCGAGCGCCTGGCTGCCGTGGAAACGCGCGTGCAGGCGTACGGGTGTCGCGGTCAGGCGCGCGTTGGTCTCCACGGCGATCTCGGCCATGCGCGGGGCGGCGCGCTCGAAGTCGGCGCGCAACGTGAGTTCGCCGCGCCCGCCGATGCCGATCACGCCCGGCGTCTCCAGGCTGAGCACGGCCGAGGCGCGCGAGGGCCCGACCAGGGCGTCGACCAGCACCAGCCCCAGGATCAGCGCCGCCCAGCCGCCGCCGACCACCCACCAGCCGGGCGCGATCAGGCCGATCAGCAGCGCCGCCGGCGCGCCGACCGCCATCAGGGCAATGGCAAGGCGGGTGGGATAGATCATCGACGCCCTTCTCTTCCCCCCCTGGGGGAAGTGTCTGCAATGTCCCCACGGCCTTGAGCCGGGGGGACGGCAGACGATGGGGCAAGTAGGCCAAGCGCCCTTCCGCCTTCGATGAGCCTGACAGGGACACTTCCCCCATCGTCGCCCGCTTCGCCCCGGCTTCCGCCGGGACTCGCATTGGCGACACTTCCCCCGGAGGGGGAAGAGACGTGAGCGGGCGATCCCCTCACCGTGGGGCCTCGATGCGGTCGATGAGGCCGGTCAGGGTCTCGTCGACGAGGCGGCCCTCGATCTCGGCGGCCGGGGACGGGATCACGCGGTGGCGCAGCGCCGGCAGGGCCAGCGCCTTGACGTCGTCGGGGATCACGTAATCGCGGCCCTCGAGCGCGGCGCGGGCGCGCGCGGCGGTGGCCAGCATGGCGGCGCTGCGCGGGCTGGCCCCGGTCTCGAGGTCCGGGGTCTCGCGCGTGGCGCGCACGAGGTCGACCACATAGCCGACCACCTGGTCGGCCAGGCGGATGCCGGCGACGCAGGCGACCGCGCCCTCGATGTCGCCCTCGGCCGTGACCACCGAGACGCCGAGGTCGGCCGGGTCCGGGTTGCCGGTGCGCTGGCCGTGGGTGGCGACGATGCGCATCTCCTCGTCGCGCGAGGGGTACTTCAGCGTCTGCTTGAACAGGAACCGGTCCAGCTGGGCCTCGGGCAGCGGATAGGTGCCCTGCTGCTCGATCGGGTTCTGGGTGGCGATCACCGTGAAGCGCGGGCTGAGCGGGTGCGACTTGCCGTCGATGGTGACGTTGCGCTCCTGCATCGCCTCCAGCAGCGCCGCCTGGGTCTTGGGCGGGGTGCGGTTGATCTCGTCCGCCAGCAGCAGCTCGCAGAAGATCGGCCCCTTGGTCAGGTTGAAGGTCGAGGTCTGGAAGTTGAACAGGTTGGCGCCGATGATGTCGCCCGGCATCAGGTCCGGCGTGAACTGGATGCGGCCGTAGGCGAGGTTCAAGGTCCGGGCGAAGCACTGGGCCAGGAAGGTCTTGGCCGTGCCGGGCGGACCCTCGAGCAGCATGTGGCCGCCGGCCAGCATCGCCGTCAGCATCAGGTCCACGGTGTCGGCCTGGCCCACCACCGCCTTGGCGATCTCGGCCCGCATGCGGTCGGCCAGGGCCTTCACGTCATTGACGTTCACGCGTCATCTCCAGTCTCCAACGGAAAAGTCTCTGCGCCGCCTGGGCCAGCCGCTCGCGGTCGGGCGCGGCGCCGGCCAGGGCGGTCAGCTCGGACAGGCTGTCCCTGGCCCCGCGCTGGCGGCCCATGCGGTCGAGGAAGTCGGTGAGGGCCGCGCCGCTGAGCTCGCGCGGCGCGCCGACCGCGCGCGCGGCGATGTTGCGGGTCAGCTCGGCATAGGGCGCGCCCATGCGGTGCTCGCGCCGGGTCAGGCGGATCAGGGCGGCGGTGTTGTCGGCCAGCGCTTCCTTGCCCAGGGCGAAGACGCGGCCGGCCCGGCGCTCGGGGCCGAACCGCCAGGCGGCCTGGAAGCCGGCCAGGGCCGCGGCGGCGGCCAGGCACAGGGTGACGGCCAGGAACGGCGGGTCGAACAGCAGGCGCAGGACGCTGCGCTGCCGGGCGAGGCCGTTCAGGGTGACGTCGAAGATCACCGGCGCGTCGCCGGCCTTGAGGCCCTCGACGATCGCGGTCGCGGCCGTCGCCGTCTCCAGGCTCTTAAGGCCGTGGGTGTTGACGAGGTCCGGGTCGGAGAGGACGTAGACGTCGCCCTTCGGCGACCGCGCCAGGACGACGGCGCCGGTCTCGTCGTCGATCAGCGGCGTCCAGCCGGGCGCGGCGATGGTCTGGAACGTCGTCACCGGCCCCAGCGGCAGGCTCGCCCCGGCGAACGGGCCGTCCAGCCCCCGCAGCACCGGGCGCGCTTCGCCCTTGCGGCGCGTCGCCTTCAGCGTCGACAGCAGCGACTTCTCGCCGGTCAGCTCCACCGGGATCGCCTCGCCCTTGCCGACCCAGCCCTTGTGGAAGGGATCGGGGGGCGCGACCCACTTCGGCAGGACGACCAGAACCGGGCCGCCGAAGTTCAGCTGCTCGATCTTGGCGAGATCCGCCGCCGGCGGCGGCGTGGCGACGAGCAGACCCTGGCGGCGCGCCTCCGGCAGGCGGCTGCGGCTGATGGCGGTGGGCTGGCCCTCGAACTTGAGGAGCTCGACGAGGCCGGCGTAGCCGAGGGCCGAGCGTGACAGGGCGTGCGGCTGGCCGTTGTCGGCGCTGCGCAGGTCCGGCGCATAGCTGAACAGCACCACCAGCGCCGAGAAGGCGAAGACGCCGACGAGCACCAGCAGGATCGCCGTCCCGCGCGAGAACGGGCCGGCGTCGCGCGTGGGGGCGGCCTCGGCGCTCACGCCCACACCTCGGGGAAGGCGAAGTCCTCGTAGGCCTTGCGGCAGGAGCGGAACGCGTCGGCATCGACCGGCCGGCCGCCGAAGAAGCTCGCCTCGACGACCTGGGCGA
>DASZQQ010000344.1:0-9335 GCA_035549595.1 Caulobacteraceae bacterium | reverse complement strand
CGGTCGGGGAAGCTGTCGGGCGTCAAGGCGCCGGGCGGGGCGTCGATCGCCGGCAGGCCGAGGTCGAAGGGGCCGCGGCCACGCACAAGGGCCAGGCCATAGGTCCCGGCATCGTGCACGCACAGGCTGACGCGGAAGCGGCGGCCGTCCAGCGCCTTGGCGGCGCCGACGAAGCTCTGGCGCGCTTCCAGCGACGGCAGCCCCGCCTCGCCGGCGAACACCTGCCGCGTCTGGCCGTCCGGAGACAGCAGCAGCAGGGTCGCGTCCTGCCCGGCCGGGCCGATCGCCCCCTCGGTGACCGCCAGGGCGTAGCCGGGATCGTTGCGGCACTCGCTGTGGGCGCTGGGGATGAGCACGCTTTGCGGCGCGCTCATCCAGACGTCTCCGTTGGACGACGAGGCGCGGGTCGCACGCAGGGTGTTCACGACGCCGCAGGCCTCGCCGCTGAAGCCCTTGATCGCGCCGGGCTTGAAGTCGACGGCGTAGCCCGCCCCCTCCAGGGCGCTCTTCACCGATCCGGCGGCGGCGTCCGGATCGCCGGCCGCGCCAATGAGGCTGATGCCCACGCGTCCGCCCGCCCCCTCGGTCAGGGGGCCGTATTCGAGCCAGCCGCAGCCGGCCTGGCCGACAGCGGCCTCGACCGCCGGACCGATCTTCAGCGCCTGGGGCGAGGCCTTGGCCGTCGCGGCCGCGCCGCCGGCGCCCGCCTTGGCCCAGGGCAGGCTCGGCGGATTGCGCATCAGATACCAGGCGCCGGCGCCGGCCGCCGCCAGGGCGACGAGGCCGGCCAGGACGAGCGGCAGGGCCGCTCCGCCGCGGCGCTTCGCCTGCGGCTGACCCTCGGGCGGGACCGGCGGCGTGACCGGCGGCCGCGTCGCGGAGGCGAGCGGCTGGGCGTCCGGCTCCAGCGCGTCCAGCACCGCCTGCATGCTGCGCAGGCGCTTCTGCGGATCGGCGGCCAGCATCTGCTCGAACACCGGCTTCAGCGTCGGCGGCAACGCGCTGAGGTCCGGCCCTGCGCGGCGCCGGTCGACCGCCTCGACCAGGGTCGTGCCCATGTCCACCGGCTTGCCGACCATCAGGGCCAGCATCACCAGGCCCAGGCTGTAGACGTCCGTCCACGGGCCGATCTGGCGGCCGAAGTCGCCGAACTGCTCGGGCGCCACATAGCCGAGCTTGCCGGCGAAGCCGTCGCCGACGATGGTCCCCTGACCGGCGACGAGGTCCTTGGCGATGCCGAAGTCGATGACCTTGGCCAGTTCCAGGCGCCCCTCCGGGGCGAGGATATTGTCCGGCGAGATGTCGCGGTGGATGGCGCCCAGTTCGTGCGCCGCCTTCAGCCCCTCGGCCAGGCGCCGGATCAGGGCCTTCAGCTCGGCCTCGGTCGGGTGCTTGACCCCGATCAGGCGATCCAGGCTGATCCCGTCGACGAACTCGGTGACGATGTAGACGAGGTCGAGCTCCTTTTCCCGCGCCAGCACCCGGTAGAGCACCAGGGCCGGGTGGTTGAGGCGGGTCAGGGTGCGCGCCTCGCGCAGGAACATGGTCTGGACGTGCTGGTCATTGGCGAGGTGGCCCAGCATCACCTTGATGGCGACGCGCTCCTCGGTGATGACGTTGACGCCTTCGTAGACCTCGCCCATGCCGCCGCGGGCCAGGAACCGGCGCACTTCGTAGATGTCGTTGAGCAGGGTGCCGGGCGGCAGGCGCGGCGCGTCAGGGTCCGGCCGCGCCGGCGCCGGCCGCGGCGGCTGCGGCAGCGAGCCCGCGCCGGGCTGGAAGACAGTGCCCGAGCGCCGGGCTCCCCCGTCCTCGTCCGACATCCGCGCCCCGCCTCCCGCCAAAGCCGCCAGCCCGTCCGACAGTCATACCCGAACTTTTCGCGTCCGACGAATGACTTGGCGGCGAACCTGGCGCCGCAACAAGGCGGGACGGGGGCAGCTTGGCCTTGGAGTCAGCCCGCGAACGGCGGCAGGGCGAGGCCCTTCACCCCCGGCTTGAACGCCAGCAGGCTGCCGGCCAGGGGCTGGCGGGCGAGGTCGGCCGGCGTCAGGTTGTGGCGCGCGGTGGTGACGTAGAGCGTGTCGAGGTCCTCGCCGCCGAAGGCGCAGCTCGAGGCGTTGTCCACCGGCATCGGCACGATCCGGTCGACGCGGCCGTCCGGGGCGTAGCGGACGATCCGCGCGGCGCCCCACTGGGCGTTCCAGAGGAAGCCCTCGGCGTCGACCGCCGAGCCGTCCGGGAAGCCCTGGTCGACGGTCACGAACGGCACGCGCGCGCCGACCCAGCCGGTGTCGCGGTCGATGGCCAGGACGTCGATCTTCCGCGTCGGCGAGTCGGCCACGTACAGGCGGTCGCCGGCCGGGCTGCAGACCAGGGTGTTGGAGATGCCGATGTCGTCGAGCACGCGCGTGCAGGTCCAGTCCGGGTCGAGCCGGTAGATCGCCCCCGACACGGTGACCTCGTCGTCGGCCATGGTGCCGAACCAGTAGCGGCCGGCCACGTCCACGTTGCCGTCGTTGGCCCGGTTGCCGGCGCGGTCCGGCTCCTCCGCGACGCGCCGCTCGAAGGCGCCGGTCTCGGGGTCCAGCACGCCGATGCCGTCCTCGGCCGCGGCCAGCAGCCCGGGACCTCCCGCGCGCGGCGCCACCGAGCCGATCTGCCGGTCGAGCCCCACGGAGCCCTGGCCGTCATGGGCCGGATCCAGCCAGTGCAGGCGCCGGCCCTTGATGTCGAGCCACCACAGGCGCTGCCGGGCGGCGTCCCAGACCGGTCCCTCGCCGAGGATCGCCTCGGCCTTCACGACGCAGGCGATGTCCATCAGCCGCCCTCCTGCTCGAGCAGATAGACGGCGATCTCGCCTGCACGCAAGGCGGGCAATGGCAATCCGGCTTGCGCCAGGAGGGCGCCGGTGGCGACGCCCGCCTCGCCGCGGGCCAGCGCCGGGGGCCGGCGCATGGCCCCGCCCCTGGGCGCCATGACCCGCTGCACGCGCCAGCGCGCCGCCGGATCAAGGCCCGCCAGCCGCAGCGGCGCGAGGCCGGCGGTGCGCGGCGTCTCCACCTGGGCGGCCGAGACCAGCATCCGCCCGTCGCCGGCGAGCGCCGTGGCCACGAGACCCGGATCCGGGTGGGTCAGGCGGATCGTGCGGCCCGCATGCATCCAGCCGCGGTGGGCCTTGTAGAAGGCGATCGCCTCGGCCAGCTGGGCGCGCTCGGCGTCGGTGAAGTCGCGCAGGTCCGCCTCGACGCCCATGTGGCCGAAGACGGCGGTCAGGGCGCGAAGGGCGAGGCTGGCCGTGCGCGCGGTGGTGTGGCTGCGCCGCGGCCCGACGTGGGCGCCCATGACCTCGGGCGGGAACAGGAGCGAAAAGCCGCGCTGGATCGCCTGGCGCTCGAGCGGATCGTTGCAGTCGCTGGTCCAGACCCGGTCGGTGCGGGCCAGGATCCCGTAGTCGGCCCGGCCTCCGCCGGACGAGCAGCTCTCGATCTCGACATCCGGGTGCGCCGCGCGCAGGCGGTCGATCAGCTCGTAGACCGCCAGGGTCTGGCGATGCGTCGCCGCGCGCCCGCCGCTGACCGCGTGCGTCAGGTCGCGGTTCATGTCCCACTTCAGGTAGCCGATCGGCCAGGTCCTGAGCAGGGCGTCGACCTGGCGGAAGATGTTCTCGGCGACCTCGGCGCGGGTCAGGTCCAGCACGTACTGGCCGCGGCCGAGCGGCTGGGTGCGCCCGGGCTGGCCCAGCACCCAGTCCGGATGCGCGCGCAGGAGGTCGGAATCGAGGTTGGCCATCTCCGGCTCGACCCACAGGCCGAAGTCCATGCCGAGGCCGCGGACGTGCTCGACCAGGGGGCCGAGGCCGTCGGGATACTTGGCCGGGTCGGGGGTCCAGTCGCCGAGGCCCGAGCGGTCGTCCGGACGGTGGCGGAACCAGCCGTCGTCGAGCACGAACCGCTCCACCCCGACCGAGGCGGCGAGGTCGGCCAGGCCCTTCAGGGTGGCAAGGTCGTGGTCGAAGTAGATCGCCTCCCAGCTGTTGTAGTGCACGGGCCGGGGCCGGCTCTTCAGGCGCCCGGCCAGCACCGTGTCGCGGACGAACGGGTGCAGGCGGTCCGAGAGGCCGTTCAGGCCCGCCGCCGAGCGGGCGATGTGCAGGGCCGGCGTCTCGTAGGCCTCGCCCTTCTCCAGCACGATCTCGCCCGGATGTAAGAGCTCGCCGGCCTGCAGCTGGACGCGGCCGTCGCGCAGGCGCTCGGCGAAGAGGCGGTGGTCGCCGCTCCAGGCCAGGTGGGCCAGGAACACCTCGCCGGAGAGCTCGCCGAAGCCCGGCTCGCCGGCGGCCATCACCGGCGGCGCGTGGTGCGAAGTGCGCCCGGTGCGGTTCTCCTTGATGACGAGGCCGGTGGCGAGCGCCTGGCGCTGGGGGATGAATTCGCGCGCCCAGCGGCCGTCGAACAGCATCAGCTCGGCGTGCGGGCTCTCCAGGGCGCCCGCGGCCAGCCAGTCGACGGTCAGGGCTTCGCCACGGTTGGTCAGCCGCGCCCGCGACGTCAGCACCCCCGTGGCCGCGTCGAGCGCCAGGGTGAGGACGAGGTCGGCCGCCGCCAGGTCGTCGCCAAGGGTGACGGTGGCGGTCCCGCCCTCGACCGCGACGCCGCGGACGGTGAAGCGGGTGACGAGCTCATGGCCGTGGCGGTGCGCGAGCAGGCCGGGGTGGCCGGTGAAGCCCTGCCCCGCCTCCGGCAGCCAGGTCAGCTGCTCGCCCTCGTCGAGGCCGCCGCCGGGCACGCCGCGGTCGGCCAGCGTCCCCAGCATCGGCAGCGGGTCCGGCGAGGCCGGCAGGGCCGGCCCCCAGTAGGCGAGGCGCGGCGCGCCCGAATGCGGGACGAGGAAGACCAGCGTCTCCCCGCCCCCGTCGAGACGGAACCCCTGGGTCATCCCATGTTGAAGACGCAGATCTTGTTGCCGTCGAGGTCGCGGAAATAGGCGCCGTAGAAGGTGTCGCCGCGCAGCCCCGGCGCGCCCTCGTCCGTCCCGCCGTTGGCGAGGGCGGCCTTGTAGGTGTCGTCGACCACCTGGCGCGAGGGGGCGGCCAACGCGATCATCGTGCCGTTGCCGGCGCTCGCGGCCTTCTCGTCGTAGGGCCGGCAGACGGCCAGCATGGCCCCGGCGCCGTTCCCGTAGCCCTGCATGCGGTCCATCGTCATGGTCCGCTTGCCGCCCAGGGGGACGAGCACCTTGTCGTAGAAGCCCTTGGCCTTCTCCAGGTCGTTGCTGCCGATGGTCGCGTAGCCGATCATGTGCTGGTCCTCCCGAACTTCAGGCGGCGGACCCTAGCTGAACAGCAAGCGACAAGCCTAGGGGTCGGGGACATGTTCCGTCAGGAACGTGTCCCCTCCATGAGGCCGGGGACACGAACCCTGCCGGAGGCAGGGATCATGTCCCCTTGCGGCTCCGCAGCGCGCCGCGGATGGCGAACAGCAGGAAGAGGCCGGCGATCAGGATCACGCCGCCGACGCCGACGCCCAGCACCAGGCCGCGTTCGCGCTGGATCTCGCGGGCCAGCTTGGATTCGGCGTCGAGGCGGGCGTTGCGCTCCGCGGCGATGGCCGCCTCGGTGGAGACGATCCGCGCCTCCACGGCCGCATCCATCGGCGGCGTGCAGGGGGTGTGGGCGAGGTCCAGGTTCTCCTGGGCCAGGAACTGGGCCAGCACCGAGGCCCCGACGGCGGCGAACTGGCCCTGGGCGGTGGCGACCTCGCCCTCGGCCCCGAGCTGGGTCGCGCCCTCCCAGGCGTTGACGCCGATCACGCGTCCGCAGGCGTCGACCAGGGGCCCGCCGCTGTTGCCCGGATTGATCGGGGCGGTGTGGAAGATGGTCTCGAACGCCCCGCCGCCCGGCGCGGTCTTGGACACCAGGGCGATCGAGCCCGGCGTCACATAGGGTTCGGAAGGGCTCAGCACCTCTTCCAGCGGCAGCTGGCGCATCTCGTCGGTGATCGCCGGATAGCCGAGGGCGTGGATGATGGCGTTCTTGTCCGGCGTCACCAGCGCCACCTTCAGCGCCGGCGCGGTCAGCTGGGGCGCCGACAACAGGGCGAGGTCGGCCGCGGCCCAGTTGCGCTGCACGGCCGCCGGCGCGGGCTTGCCGCCGATGTCGCGCTCGGGGATGGCGAACACCCGCACCGCCCACGCCCCTTCCCCGCCGGCGATGACGTGCTGGTTGGTGACCACGAGCCCAGGAGCCACGGCGAAGCCGCTGCCGAACTCGACGTCGGTGATCTGGTTGTTGGCGTCCAGGGTCACGGCGACGATCCGGACCACCGAGCGCTCGGCCTCGTTCAGCGGGTCGCCGCGCACCTGCGGCGCGGCGGGGGCGGCGGCGGCGGCCGCCGAGGCAAGGCCCAGGGCGAGAACCGGCCCCAGGGCGAAACGCACGAACGACACCAACGCCCCCTCCGACCGGCGCAACCCAACGCCGGACCATATAGGCGAGCTCAAGCCTTCGTCAGATGGTTCAGCGTCGCGGGGCGGCTGAATTCCAGGTCGCGTGTCGGTAAGGTCCGCCGCCGGGCGTCCTTGGGAGGCGAGAGGAGCGCTGACGGACGGCATGACCGACATGACCTGGATCGAGGCTGCCCTGACCGCCGCGCGGCCGCAGGCGGTGAGCGCCCTCCTGCGCTACTTCCGCGACCTCGACACCGCCGAGGAGGCGTTCCAGGAGGCTTGCCTGAAGGCGCTGCGGAACTGGCCGCAGAACGGTCCGCCGCGCAATCCGGCCGCCTGGCTGATCCTGGTCGGGCGCAACGCCGGCATCGACGCGGCGCGCAAGGCCTCACGCCAGCAGGCCCTGCCCGACGAGACGGCGATCTCGGACCTGGACGACGTCGAGCAGCCCCTGGCCGAGCGGCTGGACGCCTCCGACTACCGCGACGACGTCCTGCGCCTGCTGTTCATCTGCTGCCACCCGGATCTGCCCGCGACGCAGCAGATCGCGCTCGCGCTGCGTATCGTCTCGGGCCTTTCGGTGCGCCAGATCGCCCGCGCCTTCGTGGTCGGCGAGGCGGCCATGGAGCAGCGCATCACCCGGGCCAAGGGACGCATCGCCGGCGCCGACGTGCCCTTCGAGGCGCCGGGACCGGCCGAGCGCGCCGAGCGCCTCGCGGCGGTGGCGGCCATGGTCTACCTGGTGTTCAACGAGGGCTATTCGGCCGCGCCCGGGTCGCAGGACCGCGCCTCGCTCTGCGACGAGGCGATCCGCCTCGGCCGGCTGCTGCTGCGGCTCTATGCGACCGAGCCGGAGATCATGGGCCTCGTCGCCCTGTTGCTGATTCAGCATGCGCGCGCGCCGGCCCGCTACGACGCGCAGGGCCAGGTGATCCTGCTGGAAGACCAGGACCGCGGCCTCTGGAACCGGACCATGATCGCCGAGGGCTTGGCCCTGATCGACAAGGCCATGCGCCACCGGCGGCCCCGCCCCTACCAGGTCCAGGCGGCGATGGCCGCCCTGCACGCCCGCGCGGCCACGCCGGCCGAGACCGACTGGCCGCAGATCGACCGCCTCTACGCCAGCCTCGAGCGCCTGCAGCCCTCGCCGATCGTGACCCTGAACCGGGCGGTGGCCGTCTCCAAGGTCGCGGGACCCGCCGCGGCGCTGGAGATGATCGAACCGCTGGAGCCGCGGCTCGCCGGCTACTTCAACTTCCACGGCCTGCGCGGGAACCTGCTGATGCAGCTGGCGCGGCGGAGCGAGGCCCGCGAGGCCTTCCAGCGCGCCATCGCCCTCGCCAACACCCCCGCCGAGGCCGCCCACATCCGCCAGCACCTCGATCGCCTCTGTCAGGACTGAGGCGGGGACATGTTGCGAAGGAACGTGTCCCCTCCAGCGGAACGCGTTCAGAAGGGGACACGAACCCTGCCTGCGGCAGGGATCATGTCCCCGCCTGGGCCTCCGGCGCCGGCGTCTCGCCGGGGATGAACAGGCGGATCGGGCGGATCTCGTAGGCGCCGCCGGGGTTGGCCTTGCCGAGCTCGCGCGCGACTTCGAGCGCCTCGTCCAGGGACTCCAGGTCCAGGACGTAGAAGCCCAGCAGCTGCTCCTTGGTCTCGGCGTAGGGGCCGTCGATGACCAGCGGCGGGTCGCTCTTGCGCAGGGTCGTGGCCGCCGTGGTCGGCAGCAGGCGCAGCGACGGGCCCATCTTGCCCGCCTCGCGCAGCTTGCCGTGCACCTTGTCGAGCCTGGCCATCACCGCGTCGTCCTCCTCCTTGGACCAGGAGAAGACCATGTCCTCGTCGTTGTAGCAGAGCAGGGCGTAGAGCATCGGTCGATCCTTCTGTTCCCCTCAAGGACGTTCGGGCCGCCCCGCCGCCGACATCAACGCGTCGCCGCGATCGCCTCGGACGTCAAGCGCTCCACCGCCTCCAGGTCGCCGGCCGGGGTGAAGGACAAGCCCATGCGCACGATCACCATGCGCTCGGACGGGATCACGACGATGTACTGGCCGAGGCTGCCGCGGGCCATGAAGCTGTCGGCGGGCATGCCGGCGCGCACGCGGCGCTCGACGGCCACGCCGCGGCCGCGGTTCGTCCACCAGCCGGCGCCGTAGCCGTAGGCCTCGCTGCCGGGGGTCTGGCGGGCCGCGTAGTCGACCCAGCCCTCTGGCAGGATGCGCTCGCCGCCGACCACGCCGTCGTCCAGATAGAGCAGGCCGAGCCGGGCCCAGTCGCGGGCGGGCGCCCACATGTGGCTGGAGCCGATCGGCGTGCCCGCCGCGTCGAACTCCAGGATCGCGCCTTTCATGCCCAGCTTGTCGAACAGTTCGCGACGGGCGAACGCCAGGGTGTGGGCGGCGTCGCCGCCCGCCGCGTCGCGGACCTGGCGAGACAGCAGCAGGGTGTTGGCGTCGGCGTAGGCCCAGCGTGCGCCGGGCGGCGCGACCAGCCGCGCGCGCTCGGCGAAGGCGGCCATGTCGGCCTGGTCGAACTCCATCTGCGAGGAGAGGTCGAAGGCGCCCTTCCAGTCCGAATAGAGCGACTGGCCGGCCGAGAGGCCGCTGGCCATGCGCAGCAGGTTGTCCGGCGTGATCGCGGCGCGGCCGTCGCCGGGCTTCGACCAGGCGGCCAGGCGCAAGGGGGCGTTCATGTCGAGCCGGCCTTGGCGGACCAGCACGCCCACGAGGGCGTTCGTCACCGACTTGGTCATCGACCAGCCCTGGATCGGCGTCGCGGGCCCGTAGCCGGGGGCGTAACGCTCGGCGACGACGCGGCCGTCCTTGACCACCACCACCGCCTTGGTCGCGCGCTGCGGCCCCTTCGGCGGCTCGGCGAAGGCGTGA
>DASZQQ010000343.1:0-11336 GCA_035549595.1 Caulobacteraceae bacterium | reverse complement strand
AGTTCGAGGACCAGGAGGAGCGCTGGCGCGACCTGCACTGGACGCCCGAGGCCGAGCGCGACACCCTGTCCCTGGCCCGGCTGAACGCCACCATCACCGATGCGCCGGGGGTGCTGGGCCAGGCCTGCACGATCATCGGCGAGGCGGGCGGCAACATCGTCGGCGTCGACATGCGCCTTCGGCATTCGGACTTCTTCGACGTCACCTTCGACATCGAGGTGCGCGACGTGCGTCACCTGACCCACATCGCCGCGGCCCTTCGCGCCTGCCCGAGCGTCGAGACCGTCGACCGCCTGCAGGCGAGGGCGAAGTTCCCTCAGCCGTAGCGCAGCTCGAGCTGCGGCTCGGAGAGGGCCGGCGCCGGCGGCGCCTGGACAATGCGGCGGACGACCGGGCAGTCCGCGAGCGGCACTTCCTCGATGTGCAGGGACTTCAGCCTCTGGACGCCGATGCAGGCGTGTTCGCCGGGCGCGAGGTCGCGGTGGACGGCGTAGTCGCCGAAGTCCTCGACGATCTTGATCGCCTTGCCGCTGCCTTGCAGGTTCTCGATGAAGACGATGGTGGTCATCGGCAGGTCCTCGGATCTTCAGGCCGCGTCGGCGCGCGGCGTGCGGTTGTCGGAGACGCCGGCGGCTGTGCGCGCGGCGCGGTTGGCGTTGCGGTGGGCCGTCGGCGCGGGAGCCGGCTCGTCGAAGCTCCGCGTCATGGCGTAGAGGTGGGAGGCGATCCGCACGTAGGGCGTGGACGTCTCCGGATCGAAGATGCCCCGGCCCGGCTTGCGGGCGAGGACGTTCAGCAGGGTCGGATGGCGCAGGCCGGCCAAAGCCCGGGTCAGGCGGCCGCGCGCCGGCGTCAGCTGCAGGAACAGGCTCGGCTGCAGCACGCGGGCGGCGACGACGCCCGAGCAGGCCTCACCGGTATGCCCGCAGCAGCAGACGATGACATGCGGCAGCCTGCCGACCAGGCGCAGATGGTCCTCCACCAGGCGGATCGCCGTCGTCGAGGCCAGGTTGATCACCGCCGTCTCGAGCGTCAGGCCGTAGAGGCTGACGTCCCGCGCCAGGCGGGCCAGCGCCCGGGCGTCCGGATCGGCGGCCGTCACGGCGGCGCCTTGCGAGGCCAGCAGCCGGGCCGCATCGCGGCTGACGCTGGCTTCGACGCCCGTGATCAGGACATGCAGCTTCTCTAGGGCGAGACCGCCCATGACGACCTTCCGGTTACGCTACGGTTGGATGGAGCCGGCGAGGGGGCCGGAGAGCGGCCCCCTCGGGAGACCTAGAAGTTCAGCGCGCGGCCGGCTGCGGCGACGCGCGGACGGCGCTGGCCGAGCAGGGCGGCGATTTCGTCGGACTTCATCGGCTTGGTCTTCTTGCGCAGGGCCGTGCCGGCGTGAGCCTCGCAGTACGAGGCGTGACCGGTGCGGCGCGCGCCGCAGAAGCCGAACCCGGCTTGGTCGGGATCGCCGATCGGCCAGCGGCAGGCGTGTTCGCCCAGCGTCAGGATGGTGGCCGACGGCCGCGCGTCGAAGGCGATGGCCGCCGGAGCGGGCGTCGCTGGAACCGGCGGCGGCGCCGTGATCGCCTTCGGCGCCGGAGCGCGTTCGACGACCGCCGCCACCGGCTTCGGCTGATTGCGGCTGCCCGGCGGACGACCGCCGAGCGAACGCGGACGGGACGGAGCCTCGCGGCCGGCCAGTCCGAGGCGATGAACCTTGCCGATCACGGCGTTGCGGCTGACTCCCCCGAGTTGCCGCGCGACCTGGCTCGCGCTCATCCCCTCCAGCCACATCTTTCGGAGTGCGGCGATCCTGTCGTCATTCCAGTCCATGGCAGCTTCCCCAAGCCCATAATCGAATCGCTAAGCGCGGCCGTTAACCATGTCAATAAGCAAGTGTAATTGCACTAAATGTGATAACACCGTTTGCCCGTACACATTGTGTTAACGAACGCTTACCGCGGCGTCACACGCCAGGGGTGTTGCTGCGATCGGCTTTCAATTTGCGGATAGATTCCCGCGCCATCTATGCAGCACGCTGCCGCAGCTTTTTTGCCACAATTCGCGCCTCAAGCGAGCAAAGTATATGCCTGAGGGGCCGACAGAGATCGGGCAAGCACCGAACGAGGGCAGGTCGAGAGTTATAGCATCTATTTCCGTTAACCATGATTTTCTCGAGCGTTAACTTAAGGAATGAGTTGCGCGACAATTGCGGCGGCGTACCATGGTTCCGGTGACGGGAGGGGCCTCGGCAATGGGTTTGCGCGATGGATACTCAGGTCGGCCCGACCATCGTTAACCATGTTATGGAGCGCTTAGCGTCCGCCTTGGCGGAGGGCGTTTTCCGTGCGTGACACCAAATTTGCATCTCGGGACAGCCGCGGCGCCCCCCGCAACCCTGCCTTCATGCGCAGCTCCATCCTCTCCGCCTATGCGGACGCGGCCCGGTCGGTGGACATCGAGCCGTACCGGATGTTGCGCAAAGTCGGCCTCCCGGAGGCCGGCCTGCGACAACCTGACGTCGCCATCCCCGCCGATAGGCTCGTGACTCTGCTCGAGGCTTCGGCCCGCGAATCGGATCGTCCGGACTTCGGCCTGCTGGTCGGCTCGGCCTTCCGCCTGCCGATGGCCGGACCGCTGGGCCTGCTCATGCGCCAGCAGCCGACCGTCCGGGCCGCGCTCGAGGCCCTGGCGCGCTACCTGCGCTACCAGGACACGACCATGGAGGTGCGCCTGACCGAGCGTCGCGACGTCCTGGTCGCCGAGATCGACTTCTCCAGCCGCCGCTTCGCCCGCAGCGCCCCGGCGGCCGACATGGCGGTGGCCATGTACGTCCAGACCCTGCGCGGCCTCCTGGGCGACGAATGGAGCCCCGAGCTCGTCGCCCTGACGCATCCGAAGCCGCGGGATCTGGTTCCCTACCAGGCCCTCAGCCGCCGGCTCGAGTTCGGCCACGACTACAACGCCATCGTCGTCTCGGCCGAGGACGCGGCCCTGCCGATCCCTGGGGCAGACCCGGACATGGCCAGGGAGCTGGCGCGCTACATCGAGCGCGGCGGCGCGCCCGGCTCGCGTACGGCGGTCGAGCGGGTCAGCGACCTGATCGTCCGCCTGCTGCCGGAAGGCTATTGCACCATAGAGCACGTCGCCGAGCGCCTGGGCGTCGACCGCCGCACCGTGCACCGCTGGCTGGCGGCCGAGGGCAAGTCGTTCAGCCAGCTGGTGGACGAGATCCGGCGCGACATCGCCGTGCGCGAACTGCGCGGCGGCGACGCGCCGCTGGGCGAAGTGGCGGAGCGCCTGGGGTTTTCCAGCCTCAGCACCTTCTCGCGCTGGTTCCGCGCCGCCTTCGGCGTCAGGGCCCGGGACTTCCGCCAGCACGGCGAGGACTGATCGTCCGGGGAGGGAACCGGGCGCGCGGGCGCCCGTTCCGCCGCCCTGTGGAAGAATCCGCCGCGCTCGACTAAAGAACGCGGCCATGACCAACGAAGACGTCCTGCGGGAATTCCGCGAGTCCGGCGCCCTGCGCGAAGGCCATTTCATCCTGTCGTCCGGGCTGCACTCGGGCGTGTTCCTGCAGAAGAACCTGGTCTTCCAGCACCCGGAGCGCACCGAGCGCCTGTGCCGGGCCCTGGCCGCGAAGATCCGCCAGACGGTAGGCGAGGTGGACATCTGCGTCTCGCCGGCCGTCGGCGGCATCATCCCGGGCTACGAGACCGCGCGGCAGCTGGGCGTGCCGTCGGTCTACGTCGAGCGCGAGGGCGGCTCGTTCAAGCTGCGCCGCGCCTTCTCCCTGCCGCCGGGCGCGCGCATCGCCATGGTCGAGGACATCGTCTCCACGGGGCTGTCGTCGCGCGAGTGCGTCGAGGCCATCCGCGCGGCGGGCGGCAATGTCGTCTGCGCCGCCTGCATCGTCGACCGCTCGGGCGGCCGGGCCGAGGTCGGCGTGCCGATGGTGGCGCTGGCGACCCTGGACGTGCCGGCCTGGCCGGCCGACGCCTTGCCGCCGGAGCTGGCCGCCATACCTGTGGAGGATCCCGGCAGCCGGAGACTGCACGCATGAACCGCATCCGCCTCGGTGTGAACATCGACCACGTGGCCACCATCCGGAACGCTCGCGGCGAGGGCTACCCGGACCCGGCCCGCGCGGCCGAGATCGCCATGGCCGCCGGCGCGGATGGCATCACGGCGCACCTGCGCGAGGACCGGCGCCACATCGGCGACGCCGACATCGAACACCTGGCCGGGCTCACCCGCCGCCGCGGCAAGCCGCTGAACTTCGAGATGGCGGTCACCGAGGAGATGGAGGCGATCGCCCTTCAGCGCCGCCCGCACGCCGCCTGCCTGGTGCCCGAGCGCCGCGAGGAGATCACCACCGAGGGCGGGCTCGACGTCGCCGGCCAGCACAACCGCATCGCCCCGGTCGTCGACGCTCTGAAGGCGGCCGGCATCCGCGTCTCCCTGTTCATCGAGGCCGACCCCAGGCAGATCGCCGCCGCCGCCGAGATCGGGGCGGACGTCATCGAGCTGCACACCGGCGCCTACTGTGCGGCCGTGCGCGAGGGCGATCCCGCAGCCGCCGACATGCTGCGCCGCCTGCGCGAAGGCGCCGCCCAGGCCGCCGCCCTGGGCCTGGAAGTCCACGCCGGCCATGGCATCGACTACGAGACCGTGGGCCCGATCGCCGCCATCCCCGAGATCGCCGAGCTCAACATCGGTCACTTCCTGATCGGCGAGGCGATCTTCACCGGCCTCGACCCGGCCATCCGCCGCATGCGCGCCCTGATGGACGCCGCCCGCGTCGCCAAGGTCGCCGCCGAGTGATCGTCGGCATCGGGTCGGACCTGTCGGACATCCGGCGCATCGAGAAGTCGCTGGAGCGGTTCGGCGAGCGGTTCACGAACCGCATCTTCACCGAGATCGAACGCGCCCGCTCGGAGCGCAAGGCCGACCGCGCCGCCAGCTACGCCAAGCGCTTCGCCGCCAAGGAAGCCTGCGCCAAGGCGCTCGGCACCGGCATGCGGGCAGGGGTGTTCTGGCGCGACATGGGCGTCGTCAACAAGCGCTCGGGCCAGCCGACCATGGCGCTGACCGGGGGCGCGGCCGAGCGCCTGGCGGCCCTGGTGGGCCCGGGCCGGCGCGGCGTGATCCACCTGTCGCTGACCGACGACCATCCCTACGCCCAGGCGTTCGTGATCATCGAGAGCCTGCCTGATGACGACAGTTTAACCGGCGCGGTTCTTGCTCCGCGCGTAGCGAGCGTCTAGCTACACCCCCCTTGACGCGGGCCTCGCCGCCCGCACCGTGAAGAGCGCCTCATGTCCAAAGCCGCCCAGGCCGACAAAGACTCCGACAAGAAGCCCGGCCTGATCGAAGAGACGGTCGAGATCGTCAAGACGGTGGTCTACGCCCTGGCCATCGCGCTCTTCATCCGGGTGCTGTTCTTCCAGCCCTATACGATCCCGTCGGCGTCGGAAGAGCCGAACCTCTACCAGGGCGACTACATCATCGTGACCAAGTGGAGCTACGGCTACAGCCGCCACTCGATCATCTTCTCGCCGCCGATCTTCAAGGGCCGGATCTTCTTCCACCCGCCGGCCCGTGGCGACATCATCGTCTTCAAGCTGCCGCGCGACGGGCACACCGACTACATCAAGCGCCTCGTCGGCCTGCCGGGCGACCGCATCCAGATGAAGGGCGGCACGCTGTGGATCAACGGCAAGCCCGTCGGCGAGCGTCAGCTGGGCGTCCACATGGCCACGGACCACGGCCTGCCCGAGCCGGTGGCGTGGGTCGAGGAGACCAACCCCGAAGGCCGCAAGTACGTCATCCAGGACCACGGCCGCGGCTACCAGGCCGACGATACCGACGTCTACGTCGTGCCGCCTCACTGCTACTTCATGATGGGCGACAACCGCGACAACTCGGCCGACAGCCGCTTCGACCCGGGCCTGCCGCCCAACGATCCCAGGCTGGGCGGCTGCGGCTGGGACGTGCGCCACGACGCGATCCTGAACGACGAAGGCGTCGGCTTCGTCCCGGAAGAGAATCTGGTCGGCAAGGCCCAGTTCATCATGCTGTCGTGGAACGACAAGGCGAGCATCTTCAAGCCGTGGACCTGGTTCCTCGACGCCCGGCCCAGCCGCTTCTTCCACGTCCTGAAGTAGTGGACCGGCGGGCGGCCGCGGCGGCGGACCTGGAACGGCGGCTGGGACACGCCTTCGCCGATCGCGAGCTCCTGGACCGGGCGCTCACCCACGCCAGCGCCGGCCAGGGCAGCCGCAAGATCGACGACAATGAGCGGCTGGAGTTCCTGGGCGACCGGGTGCTGGCCCTGGTCATGGCCGAGGAGCTGCTGCGCCGCCTGCCGGACGCGGACGTCGGACGCCTCTCCAAGCGCATCCACCATCTCGTCAGCGGCCCGAGCTGCGCCCGCGTGGCGCGAGCCCTCGACATCGGTCCAGCCCTGCGCCTGCCGGGCGGAGAGACGCGCCGCGGGGCGCGCGACCACGACACCATCCTGGCCGACGCCTGCGAGGCGCTGATCGGCGCGCTGTTCGTGGAGCTTGGCCTCGAGGGCGCCGCGCCCATCGTGCTCGATCTCTGGCGCCCGCTGCTCGACGAGGCCGAGGACGAGAGCGTGCTGAACCCGAAGTCGACGCTGCAGGAGTGGGCCGCCGCGCGCCGCCTGCCGCCGCCGGCCTACGGCGTCGTCTCGCGCGAGGGGCCGGATCACCAGCCTCTGTTCAAGGTGGAGGTCGCCGTGCAGGGCTATGCGCCGCAGGCCGCCGAGGGCGGCTCGCGCCAGGCCGCCGAAGTCGCCGCGGCGCTGTCGTTCCTGAAGCGGGAGTCCCTGGCATGACGCGCGCCGGCTTTGCCGCCATCATCGGCGCCCCGAACGCGGGCAAGTCGACGCTGGTGAACCGCCTGGTCGGGACCAAGGTCTCGATCGTCACCCGCAAGGTGCAGACCACGCGCTTCCCGGTGCGCGGCGTGGCGCTGGAGGGCGACAGCCAGATCGTGCTCGTCGACACGCCAGGCATCTTCACGCCGCGCCGGCGCCTGGACCGGGCCATGGTGCGCGCCGCCTGGGGTGGGGCCGAGGACGCCGACGCCATCGTCCACCTCGTCGACGCAGCCGCCGAGATCGCCGCCGCGGACGGGCAGGGCAAAGCCGCCGACCGCCGCTCGGCCGAGGACGTGCGCACGATCGTCGAGGGCCTGAAGAGCGCCGGCAAGACCGCCATCCTGGCCCTGAACAAGATCGACCTTGTGCGCCGGGACCGGCTGCTGGCCCTGACCAGAACGCTTTTCGACACAGGCGCTTACGGGGGGGTCTTCATGATCTCCGCCGAGACGGGGGCCGGGGTCGACGACTTGAAACGGCGGCTGGCCGAGCTGATGCCCGAGGGGCCGTGGCTCTACCCGGAGGACCAGAGCGCCGACATTCCCGCCCGCCTCCTGGCGTCGGAGATCACGCGCGAGAAGGTCTATCTGCGCGTTCACGAAGAACTGCCCTATGCGGCCAGCGTGGAGACCACGGCGTTCGAGGAGCGCAAGGACGGCTCGGCGCGCATCGAGCAGACCATCTACGTCGAGCGCGAGAGCCAGCGGCCGATCCTGCTCGGCAAGGGCGGCCAGACCCTGAAGTGGATTGGCGAGGCCTCGCGCAAGGAGCTGGCCGAGATCCTGGACCGGCCGGTGCACCTGTTCCTGACCGTCAAGGTCCGCGAGACCTGGGCCGAGGACCGCGAGATCTACCGCGACATGGGCCTGGACTACGATGTGTGACGCCCGGTCCGGTCCGTCGGCGCGAGGCTGACGCGCCATGGACTTCGAGGACGACGCCTATGTGCTCAGCGCCCGGCCGTTCGGGGAGAGCGGGGCGATCGTCGAGCTTCTGACGGCGGCGCACGGCAAGTGGGCCGCGCACGTGGCCGGCGGCTCGTCGCGGCGGCTGAAGCCGTTCCTGCAGGCCGGGGCGCGGGTCGTGACGCACTACCGCTCGCGGGTGTCCGAGCAGCTCGGCTCGGCGACGCTGGAGCCGGTGGGCGAGGGGCCCGCGGCCCTGTTCGACGACGCCGTGGCCCTGGCCGGCCTCGCCGCCGCCGCCGCGGTGGCTGCTGGCGCGCTGCCAGAACGCGAGCCACACCCGGGCGCCTTCCTCGCCTTCGAGGCCTTGACCGCCGCTCTGGCCGATCCCGACATCTGGCCGGCGGTGTTCGTCCGCTTCGAGGCGGGCCTGCTGCAGGACCTGGGCTTCGGCCTCGACCTGTCGCGCTGCGCCGCCACCGGCGTCACCGAGGACCTGGTCTTCGTCAGTCCGCGCACCGGCCGGGCCGTCAGCCGCGCGGCCGGCGCGCCCTACAAGGACCGGCTCTTCGCCCTGCCGCCGTTCATGCTCGGGGCCCAGGCCGGCCTTTCCGAGGGCGACGTCGGCGCCGGCTTCGACCTCACCGGCCACTTCCTAGAGCAGTTCGTTTTCGCCCCCATGAACCGGCCCCTGCCGCCCGCGCGGGTCTGGCTGCTGGACCGGCTGCGCGAGGCCGGCCGGCTCTGATCGCCGAAAGTTGACTGTCGAGTGATCGCCTTTGCGCGTTTCAATACCGACATGGGAAAGGGCGCGTTCAGGCCGGCGTGAGAAAAACTCCAAACCACATCGGATAAATTGGGTTTCAATGGCCAGCCGCGGCTGGCACGGTCGAAAGGCCAAAGCCTGCAAGGGAATCCCGATGCTGCTCCGTGCCCCTGAGAACCACTCCCGGTCCCTGGTCAAGGCCATCAGCTGGCGCGCCCTGGGCAGCCTTGACACCTTCGTCATCAGCTTCTTCGTCACAGGCAACCTGGTGTTCGCAGGCTCGATCGCCTCGGTGGAGACGGTCACCAAGGTGATCCTGTTCTATTTCCATGAGCGCCTGTGGGCCCTGGTGCCCTGGGGCCGCGCCGACAAGGTCGTCGAGCACGACCGGGAGGTGACGATCGCCCACGCGCCGCCCGCGACCGCGCCTGCCGCCCAGCCTGCCGTCCAGGCTTGACGCGGCGGCGGGCCGGGCGCTTAAGCGCGTCCATGCGCCGCCTCCAGGCCCAGACCACGATCCAGCAACGCCGCCAGATCCGCGGCGGGGCCGGAGGCTGGGCGACAGGCGAAGCAGCGGGCGGATAGAGCCCGCCCATCCCCTGAAAACCTGAAGCGCCTCGAAGGCCCCGCCGACCCCGTCCGCGGGGCTTTCGGCGTTTTCCGAGCCTGAAGAGCCCCTTTCATGTCGCTTCCTCTCCTGATCCTGAAGTCCGCCGGCGTCGGCCTCGCCGTGGCCGCGCCCGTCGGCCCGATGAGCCTGCTGTGCATGCGCCGCAGCCTCGCCCAGGGCTGGCGCCTGGGGCTTGCCACCGGCGCCGGCATCGCCGTCGGCGACGGCCTCTACGCCGCCGTGGCGGCCCTGGGACTTGCCGGGGTCACCGCTTTCGCCAACGCGCACCAGCGCCTGCTGCACCTGGCGGCGGGGCTCTTCCTGCTGTGGCTGGGCCTGAAGGCGCTGCGCCACCGTCCCGGCGAGGAGGCCGCCGCGCCGGTGGCGGGGAGGGGGCTCGTCGGCGTCTTCGGCCAGTCGGTGCTGCTGACCCTGACCAATCCGCCGACGATCGTGATGTTCGCCGCCGTCTTCGCCGCCCTGGCGCCGAAGGAGGGGCTGAACCCCGCCGAGGCGGCGGCCACGGCGCTCGGTGTCCTCGCCGGCTCCCTGGCCTGGTGGGTCGGCGTCGTCGCCGTCGTCAGCGCGCTGCGCGGAACGATCGGGCCAAGGGTGCGGCTGTGGATCGACCGCATCTCCGGCGCGGTCCTCGGCCTCTTCGGCGCGCTGGAGCTTCGTCGCGCGCTCTGAGGCCCAGGCGTAGTTCGGCGGCGGCGGCTTCCCTGGACAGAGGAGCCGGAGTCAGGCGATTTGAGGCCCATGAACGAACACGTCACGCCGCCAGGCGACGACGGCGGACGCATCCTCGACGAGCCGCTCTCCGAGGCCCTGTCCCGCCGCTACCTGGCCTACGCCCTGTCGACGATCACCCAGCGGGCGCTGCCGGACGTGCGCGATGGGCTGAAGCCCGTGCACCGGCGACTGCTCTACGCCATGCGCCTGCTGCGGCTCGACCCGGAGTCGTCGGCGAAGAAGTCGGCGCGCGTCGTCGGCGACGTGATCGGCAAGTACCACCCGCACGGCGACGTGGCCGTGTACGACGCCCTGGTGCGCCTGGCCCAGGAGTTCGCCCAGCGCTACCCCCTGGTCGACGGCCAGGGCAACTTCGGCAACATCGACGGCGATAACCCGGCGGCGATGCGCTACACCGAGTGCCGCCTGACCGACGCCGCCCAGCTGCTGCTCGACGGCATCGACGAGGACGCGGTCGACTTCCGCGCAACCTACGACGGCGAGGACGAAGAGCCGGTGGTCCTGCCGGCCGGGTTCCCGAACCTGCTGGCCAACGGCTCGACCGGCATCGCCGTGGGCATGGCCACCTCGATCCCGCCGCACAACGCCGCCGAGCTGATCGACGCCTGCCTGATCCTGCTCGACCGGCCCTCGGCGACGACCGCCGACCTGATGGAGAAGGTCCAGGGCCCGGACTTCCCGACCGGCGGCATCATCGTCGAGCCGCGCGAGTCGCTGCTGGAGACCTACGAGACCGGCCGCGGCGGCGTGCGCACCCGCGCCCGCTGGACCCGCGAGGACACTGGCCGCGGCGGCTGGCAGATCGTCGTCACCGAGATTCCCTACCAGGTGCGCAAGGCCGACCTGGTCGAAAAGCTGGCCGAGCTGATCGAGACCAAGAAGGCGCCGCTGCTGGGCGACGTGCGCGACGAGTCCGCCGAGGACGTGCGCCTGGTGCTGGAGCCGCGCTCGCGCACGGTCGAGCCCGAGGTGCTGATGGAGAGCCTGTTCAAGCTCTCCGACCTGGAGACCCGCTTCTCGGTCAACATGAACGTCCTGGACGCGCGCGGCGCCCCGGTCGTCATGGGCCTGAAGACCGCGCTGCAGGCGTTCCTCGACCATCGCCGCGAGGTGCTGGTCCGCCGCGCGCGCTTCCGCCTCGGCAAGATCGAGGCGCGGCTGCACATCCTCGACGGCCTGCTGATCGTCTTCCTGAACCTCGACGAGGTGATCCGCATCGTCCGCTACGAGGACGAGCCGAAGGCGAAGCTGATCGAGACCTTCGGCATCGACGACGTCCAGGCCGACGCCATCCTCAACACCCGCCTGCGCCAGCTGGCAAAGCTCGAGGAGATGGAGCTGCGGCGCGAGCACGCCGCCCTCTCCGAAGAGCGCGACGGCATCCAGGCGATGCTTGCGTCC
>DASZQQ010000342.1:0-8647 GCA_035549595.1 Caulobacteraceae bacterium | reverse complement strand
AAGGGGGGAGGAGAAACAGTCACACGATCTTCGAGCCCTCCTTGCCCCAGTAGGCGTCGCGGATCAGGCGCTTGTAGAGCTTGCCGGTCTGGTGGCGGGGGAGTTCGGCCATGAAGTCGAACTTCCGCGGCGTCTTCACGTGGGAAAGGTTCGCGCGGGCGAAGGCGTTGAGTTCGGCGGCGAGCTCGTCGCCGGCGTCGGCCCAGTCGGCCGGCTGGATGACCGCGATCACCTCCTCGCCCATCTCCTCGTGCGGCCCGCCGACCACGGCGACGTCGGCCACCTTCGGGTGGGTGATCAAGAGGTTCTCGATCTCCTGCGGATAGATGTTCACGCCGCCGGAGATGATCATGAAGCTCTTGCGGTCGGTGAGGTAGAGGTAGCCCTCCTCGTCCACCCAGCCCACGTCACCGAGGGTCGTCCAGCCGTGCTTGTTGCGGCTCTCGGCGGTCTTCTTCGGGTCGTTGTGGTACTCGAACTCGCCGCCGCCGGCGAAGTAGACCGTGCCCTCGGTGCGCGGCCCGGCGACCGGGTCGCCCGCCTCGTCGCAGATCTTCACCTCGGCCATCAGGCCCTTACCGACCGAGCCCTTGTGGGCCAGCCACTCGTGGCTGTTGATGGCGCAGAAGCCGTTGCCCTCGGTGCCGGCGTAGTACTCGTTGATGATCGGGCCCCACCAGGCGATCATCTGCTCCTTCACCGGGACCGGGCACGGCGCGGCGGCGTGGAACACCTGGTCCAGCGACGAGACGTCGTACTTCGCTCGCGTCTCCTCCGGCAGCTTCAGCATGCGCACGAAGTGGGTCGGCACCCACTGGGCGGTGGTGACCTTGTAGTCCTGGATCGCCTGCAGCGCCGCCTCGGGGTCGAAGCGCTCCATCAGCACCACCGTGCCGCCAAGCGCATGCACCGCCATCGACCAGCCCAGCGGGGCGGCGTGGTAGAGCGGCGCGGGCGACAGGTAGACCGAGTTCTCGTTCCAGCCGTACAGCGCCTTGCCCAGCATCATCAGGCCGTTGGGGGCGTCGATCGGGTCCGTGCCCGAGATCGCCCGCTTCACGCCCTTGGGCCGGCCGGTCGTGCCCGACGAATAGAGCATGGCGCCCCCCGCCCCCTCGTCGGCGATCGGGGTGGTCGGGAACTTCGCCCGCTCGTCCTCGAAGCTGGCGAACGGAGCGACCGCGCCGTCGACCATGAACAGCTTCACGCCCGGGATCAGCGGCGCGACCTGCCCCGCCACGTCGGCCAGGCCGTGCGAGGCGATGAAGGCCTTCGCCTCGCAGTCCTTGACGATGTACTCGACCTCGCCGGCCGTCAGCTTCGACGAGATGGCCGTGAAGCGCAGGCCCGAGCGCTGGGCGGCCCACAGCACCTCGTAGTAGCGCGGGCTGTTCTCGATGAAGATCGCGATCGGATCGCCCGGGCCGATGCCCAGCGAGCGGAACAGGTGCGCCCCCTGGTTCGAGCGGGCGTCGAGTTCGCCGTAGGTCACCGTCTCGCCCGAGCCGGCCATGATGTAGGCGGGCTTGTCGGGGTTGGTCTTGGCGTGATGGGTCGGATGCATGAAATGGCCCTGGAATATGGTGAAGCTTAGTTAGGAAGGAGCGGTCCGCGCCGGACGGGCGCGCGCACCGGCGGATTGTCGCAGCCGAGGCGGCGCTCGCCGCTCATGCCGCCAGGCTCGCCGGCGTCTTGCCGAGGATCATGTCGGCGGCCTTCTCGGCGATCATGATCGTGGGGGCGTTGGTGTTGCCGCTGACGAGGCGCGGCATCACCGAGGCGTCGACGACCCGAAGGCCTTCGAGGCCGTGCACGCGCAGCTGCGGATCGACCACCGCCTGGGGCCCGCGGCCCATCTGGCAGGTGCCGACGGGGTGGTAGATCGTCGTACCGGCCATGCGGGCGTAGGCGAGCAGGTCCTCGTCCGACTGGACGGCCTCGCCCGGCATCAGCTCGTGCTCGACCCATTTGGCCAGCGCCGGCTGGGCGGCGATCTTGCGCCCCCACTTCAGCGAGGCCACCGCCACCTCCTGATCGAGCGGATCGGCGAGGTAGTTGGGCGCGATCGCCGGATAGACGGTGGGGTCGGCCGAACGGATGTGGATCGTGCCGCGGCTCTCGGGCCGCACCTGGCAGGGGGCGATGGTCAGGCCCGGCAGGCCCTCGAGCTCCATCTTCTGCTCGGCCACCAGCTTTTCGGTGTCCATGGTCGCCGGCAGGATGTGGAACTGGATGTCCGGCCCGGCGAGGTCGGGGCGCGACTTGCAGAACACGGCGATATGCGCCGCCGAGAGGGTCAAGAGGCCCTTGCGCTGGAAGACGTACTTCATCGTCTCGCCGAGGAAGCGCGCGCCCTTGGTCAGCTCGTTGACCGACACCGTGCCCGGCTTCAGCCGCCAGGTCTCGGTCATCACGTAGTGGTCCTGCAGGTTGGCGCCGACGCCGGGAAGGTCGGCGACGACCTCGATGCCATGGTCCTTCAGGAGCCCGGCCGGACCGACCCCCGAGAGCTGCAGCAGCTGGGGGGAGTTGACCGCGCCGCCGGCCAGGATGACCTCGCGCGCGGCCTTGGCGACCTTGCGCTCGCCGCCCTGCAGGTACTCCACGCCCACCGCCCGCTTGCCGTCGAACAGCACCCGCGCGGCCAGGGCGTTGGTTTCCACCGTGAGGTTGGCTCGCCCCATGGCCGGGTGCAGATAGGCCACCGCCGCCGAGCAGCGCTGACCGTTCTTCACCGTCAGCTGGTAGTAGGCGACGCCTTCCTGGTCGGCGCCGTTGACGTCGTCGTTGCGCGGCAGGCCGGCTTCGACGCAGGCCTCGATCACCGCGTCCGACACCGGGTGCTTCTGGGTGACGTCGGAAACGTTCAGCGGGCCGCCGCGGCCGTGGAAGTCGTCGAGGCCGGCGCGCTCCTGGTGCTCGGCGCGGCGGAAATAGGGGTGAACGTCGTCCCAGCCCCAGCCCTCGCAGCCGAGCTGGCGCCAGCCGTCGTAGTCGGCGTGCTGGCCACGGATGTAGAGCAGGCCGTTGATCGAGGACGAGCCGCCCAGGACCTTGCCGCGCGGCCAGACGTGGGTGCGCCCGCCGGTGCCCGGATCGGCCTCGGTCTCGTACAGCCAGTTGACCTTGGGATCCTTCAGCGTCTGGGCGTAGCCCACCGGCACGTGGATCATCAGGTTGGACAGGAACTGGCCGGGGTTCTTCGTCGGCCGGTCGTCGCCGCCGGCTTCCAGCAGCAGCACGCGCGCCTTGCCGTCGGCGCTGAGCCGGTTGGCCAGCACGCAGCCGGCGGAGCCTGCGCCCACGATCACGTAGTCGGCCAGGATCGGTTCCGCCACGCCACACCTCCCACGACAGCATTGCCGGACGCCCGCCGCGCGCGGGACTTATCGCCGTTCAGGTCTTATGGCGCGCGCGGCCTTCCCGCGTAAAGGGCGCCGCCGGGGCAGGCTTGACCTGCCGCAAGGCGAGGCCGTGCGCGCTCGGCCAAAGCAGGGACCATGCGCACGGTCGACATCACCTATGTCTCGGACGTCCTCTGCCTTTGGGCCTACATCGCCCAGGCCCGGGTCGACGCCACCCACCGCACCTTCGGCGACCAGGTCCGCATCGAATACCGCTTCTGCTCGGTGTTCGGCGACACGGCCACGAAGATCGGCACAGGCTGGAAGGATCGCGGCGGCTTTGCCGGCTTCGGCGCCCACGCGCGCGAGGCGGCCGAGCGCTTCGACCACGTCAGCGTCCATCCGGACATCTGGCTCGACGTGCGGCCGGCGAGTTCGGCGAGCCCCCACCTCTTCCTCAGGGCCGTGCAGGCGACCCACGACCGGCAGACCTTCGAGACCCTGCTGTGGGACTTCCGCTGCGCCTTCTTCCACGACGCGCGCGACATCGGCTCCCTGGCCGTGCAGCGCGACCTCGCCGCCCGGCGCGCCATCGACCTGGCCGCGGTCGACGCCCTGGTCGACAGCGGCGAGGCCTTCGCCCGCCTGATGGCCGACTACGACGCCGCCGAGAAGATGCGCATCGAGGGCAGCCCCAGCTTCGTCCTCAACGACGGCCGCCAGAAGCTCTACGGCAACGTCGGCTTCCGCATCATCGAGGCCAACATCCAGGAACTCCTGCGCGAACCCTCGCCGGAAGTCGCCAGCTGGTGCTGAGGATTACGGTGACACTGTATGAAATAGCCGCCGACTCGGAGGCTCGGCGCCTGCGGTAGTCCGGCTATTTCATACAGTGTCACCGTAATCCCTCACCGCAATCCCCACCGCAATCCCCTCGCGGATCGGTTGCGCTCGTGCGCCGACCGCGCGATGAAGTGGTGACTCCACCCGGCAGGGACCTCGCGACCATGATCACCGTCTATGGCGAAGGCAGAGGCTTCCGCGTCGTCTGGCTGCTGGAGGAGATGGGCCTGCCCTACCGGCTCAGGCGCGTGGACCTGCTGGCCGGGGTGCAGAACGACCCGGAGTTCCTGGCGATCAACCCCGCCGGCTTCATCCCGGCGCTGCAGGACGGCGACGTCGTCATGGTCGAGTCGATCGCCATCATGGAATACCTGATGGCCCGCCATGGTCCGACGCCGCTGGCGCTGGCGCCGAAGGATCCGGCCTTCCCCGCCTACCTTCAGTTCCTGCACCTCGGCGAGGCCGGCCTCGCCGCCTCGATCTACTTCGTCAACGGCGCGCGCAACATCGCCCCCGAGGACCAGCGCGACAACTGGAGCGCCCGCCAGGCGCTCGAGGTGTTCGAGACCAGGCTAGGCCTCGTCACGCGCCAGCTGGCGCGCTCCCCCTGGATGGCGGGCGACCACTTCACCGCCGCCGACATCTCGGTGGTCTACGCCCTGCAGCTGGCCACGCGCACGGTGGACTATCCGCTCGGCGAGACGGAGCGGGACTACGTCGCCCGCGCCACCAGCCGCGACGGCTACAAGAGGGCCATGCAGGCCTGTCACGACACGCGGGCCTGGGCCGAGCGGGTGGAGGCCCAGCGCGCCCAGCGCGCCTGACCCCAAGGTCCTGCGGCGTCGCCGTCATCCCAGGGCCACGAGCGGGGCGAGCCGCACCTTCGGCCGCCGACGACCACGCCGCTTCACATCCACATCTCATCGGCGTGGTGGCCCGCCGGGCAGGCGCCCATCCACCGCGCGTCGGTCTGGATCGTCGTGCGCCCGCGCGCTTCGGTTATCGCGTACGCACGGTTGAAGTCGCCGACAGCCGTTCCGGTCGTCACTTCGCCGCCGCAGGTCTTCCTGTAGCTGTAGCCGTTCGGCAGTCTTTCGGCGGTCATCGTGCAGCCGTTCGTCGGCTTCAGGACGTTGTTCCGGATGTCCGACGTCGCATCCAGGCAGAGGTTCCGCGCCATCGTCCGACCGCCAGGCAGGTGCATCGTCATCTGCCACCAGCCGGCCTTGCGACGAGGGATGTCGCCAGGCGTCATGGCTGCCGACAGCAGGACCCCGGTTGCGACCAACAGAGCGAGGAAAAGGCTTTTGGGCATCGCACTCTCCTTCGTGACGGCACGTTCCGCATTTGGATTGGCGCAGATGATCCAAGGCGACCCGGCAGCCTGACGACCGCGAAGGGGCCTCCCCCCTGGCGCCCCTTCAGAGATCCGACTTTTGGCGGACGCAGGACGCAGCGCCAGGCGTCGGGCCCTTCCGGGGTCGCGGACTTAGGGCAGCGGGCCCTCTTGGAGCGTCTGCGGAAAGTGAACCCTTCAGCCTGAAGGCGCAATCCACGAACCGGAGCGCGCGCCGCCTCTCTTGACCTGAAGGCCCCTACCCCTCACTGGCGAAGGGAAGGGTGTGACGGCGTGCGGCTTCAGGCGGCGCGCGACAGGGGAGAATGGCTTGGCGGACGCGACCACCAGCGCGGGCAGCATCACGCGCGGCCAGATCACCGCGGCGGTGATGGGCAATGCGCTCGAGTTCTACGACTTCACCACCTACGCCCTGTTCAGCCACCAGATCGGCGACAGCTTCTTCCCGGCGTCGCAGTCGGAGTTCGCCAAGCACCTGGCCTCGCTGATGGTGTTCGCGATCGGCTTCGGCGCGCGGCCGATCGGGGCGGTCGTGCTGGGCGGCGCCGGCGACCGCATCGGGCGCAAGCCGGCGATGCTGCTCTCGTTCGCCCTGATGGGCCTTGGCCTCCTGGGCATAGTTCTGACCCCGTCATACGCCGCGATCGGCGTGGCGCGGCCGCCGACCTACGCGCGGATCGGCGTCGCCGCGCCGGTCCTGGTCGGTCTGTTCCGCATGGTGCAGGGCTTCGCGCTCGGCGGCGAGGTGGGGCCGACGACGGCGTTCCTGATCGAGGCCTCGCCGCCGGAGCGGCGCGGGTTCGTCGGCTCGTGGCAGAGCGGCAGCCAGGGCGCGGCCTCGCTGGTGGGCGCCCTGATCGCGCTTCTGGTCGAGACCACGCTGTCGCCGGCGGTGAACACGGCCTACGGCTGGCGCATCGCCTTCGGCCTGGGGACCCTGGTGCTGCCGCTGGGCCTGATCCTGCGGCGCAACCTGCCCGAGACGCTGCACATCACCGACAAGGCGACGGAGGCCGAACCCCGGCCGCCTCTGGGCAAGCTGATCGCGCCGATGCTGATCGGCCTTGGCATGATCATGAGCTTCACCACCTCGACCTACGTCTTCCTGTACATGACCAACTACGCCATCGACACGCTGCACGCCGGCAAGGACGCGGCGCTGGGGGCGCAGATCGCCAACGGCGTCTGCAGCCTGGTGTTCGCGGTGCTGGGCGGGTGGCTGTCGGACCGCTTCGGACGCAAGCGGGTGATGATCCCGGCCAGGGCCCTGTTCCTGCTGCTGACGTGGCCGGCGTTCACCCTGATGATCGCCCACCCGGACGCACCGACCGTGATCGGCGCCACCGCGGTGCTGAGCGCCCTCTCCTCGGCCAGCGTCGGCGTCGCCCTGGTGGCCCTGACGGAGTCGCTGAACAAGGGCGTGCGCTCGACCTCCCTGGCGGTGATCTACGCCGTCGGAGTGGCCGTCTTCGGCGGCATGGTGCAGCCGAACGTCAAGGTCATGATCGAGGCCACCGGCAGCGCCATGGCCCCGGCCTGGTACCTGATCGGCTCGGCCGCCATCGGCGTCATCGCCATGTGCTTCCTCGCCGAGACCCACCCGGCCCGGATGCGCGACGTCCGCGCGGTGATCGAGACCGGCTGAGGCTGGTTCAGGCGGTCACTGGAGGGGACACGTTCCTGGCGTAACATGTCCCCGGACCGGCGACGTGTCGCCGGCTGCGGCTTCTCAGGCCGCCGAGCCCTCGCCCTCGACGCGGGGCCAGCGGGCGTAGGCGAAGACCCACAGGGCGATCCAGCTGATCACCGGTGTCAGGTAGAGCACCGTCCACCAGCCGGGGAGGCCGGTGCGACTGAGGATGCGCAGCACCGCCGGCAGCGGCGGGACCGCCAGGCCCAGAAGCAGCACCAGCCAGTGTATCGGCGAAAGCGAGTCCATGACGTCCCCCCACGGCGCGAGGCGCGCCCCCGCGCAACCATCGCACGAGGTGACGCCGCCGTCATCCGCGCTCCCGCTTGACTCCCCCCGCGTCACGCCCGCGCCATGCGCGCACGAAATCCGAGGGAGACGACCCATGGCCAAGCCGAGCTTCGAGACCATCCTCTACGACGTCGAGGACGGCATCGCGACGATCACCCTCAACCGGCCGGACAAGCTGAACGCCTTCACCGCCAAGATGATGCAGGAGATGATCGCGGCGTTCGACCTGACCGACGCCGACGACGACGTGCGCGCGGTGATCGTCACCGGCGCCGGCCGCGCCTTCTGCGCCGGGGCGGACCTCTCGGCCGGCGGCTCGACCTTCGACCACAGCGAAAGCAGCGATCCGGCCCGCACCTCGACGCGCGTGAACGGGGTGCAGCGCGACGGCGGCGGCCTTCTGACCTTGCGCATCTTCGACAGCCTGAAGCCCGTGATCGCCGCGGTGAACGGCGCGGCCGTCGGCGTCGGGGTCACCATGCAGCTGGCTATGGACATCCGCATGGCCTCGACCAACGCCCGCTACGGCTTCGTCTTCGCCCGGCGCGGGATCAACCCCGAAGCGGCCTCGTCCTGGTTCCTGCCGCACCTGGTCGGCGTCCAGACCGCGCTCGAGTGGTGCTACACCGGCCGGGTGTTCCCGGCCCAGGAGGCGCACGAGAAGGGCCTGGTCCGTTCGCTGCACGAGCCGGACGACCTCCTGCCGGCCGCGCGCGCCCTGGCCCGCGAGATCGCCGACAACACCGCGCCGGTCTCGATCGCCATCACCCGCCAGATGATCTGGCGCATGGCCGGCGCCGCCCACCCGATGGAGGCGCACAAGGCCGACAGCCGGGGCATCATGTTCCGCGGCGCCTCGGCCGACGCGCGCGAGGGCGTGACCAGCTTCCTGGAGAAGCGGGCGCCGAAGTACCCGAACAAGGTCTCCACCGACCTGCCCGACCTCTTCCCCAACTGGACCCCGCCGGAGTTCAGCTGACCCCTGGGGATAGTCGACGAGCGCCGCGCCGAAGGCGCGCTCAGCTTTCCACCACAGAGGACACAGAGGGTCACAGAGGAACACGGAGGGGGCCGGTGCTTCTCTGAATCCTCTGTGTCCCTCTGTGTTCCTCCGTGACCTCT